>JAJYQG010000227.1 GCA_021794775.1 Pseudomonadota bacterium | reverse complement strand
CGGTGGTGGTGGGGTTATTCATGGTTACGGGATGGTTGTGGCGCGTGGTGGAGAGCAACAATCCGATGGATCTCGGCAAGCGACATGTGCCCGCTTTGATCATGGATCGCTTCTTTTCACAGCAGCTGGGTGAGCAAGGGCAAGTTCGCTATACCCTCAAGGCATTGAAAATGACACATTATCCGGACGATGATACCTCGCATTTCAACGATGTTGTGCTGACGTCGTTTGAGCCTGGAAATCCACCTTCTGAGGTGCGTTCCCGTGTGGCCGTGCGTTCGGAACCCAAGGATGAAGTGGTGTTGACGGGCGATGTGGTGGTGACCCGACAACCAGGCCCCAAACAGCCCAAAACCGTGATGAATACCAGTATGCTGACGGTTCATCCCAATGCAGGGACAGAAGAGACCGATCAACCGGTCAGGATAACCTATGGTCAGGACGTTCTGACGTCGATGGGTATGCAGGTAGACAACAAGACCAAAATTTCACGGTTCAAACATGCGCATATCATTTACCACCCGCCTGTTGCTCAGCGCTAGTCTGGCGTTGCTCTCCGGGGTTTCGCACGCGGAAAAAACAGATAGCCAGCAACCGGTCAACATTGAGTCCGACAGGATGACGGCGGACGACAACAAGAAGATTTCGTACTTTGAGGGTAATGTCATTCTCGATCAAGGAACCATCCATCTGACGGCAGACCACATGACTGTGCGAGAAGATCCGCAGGGCATGAAATATGCTTCGGCTTTTGGCAATCCGGTGACTTTTCGCCAGAAACGGGATGGTGTCGATGAGTGGATGGATGGGGTTGCCCAGCACGCCGAATACAACGGCAAGCTGGAACGTGTCGAGTTGTTTGAACATGCCGTGGTGCATCAGGGCAAAGATGAAATCAAAGGCGATTACCTCTCCTACGACCTGAAAACCGAGTTTCTACGTGCCAACGGGACGGCGCAAGACCAAGGAACCAACCCGGTCAAAAGCCGGGTTCATGTGGTTTTCCAACCCAAAAAAGACGATGGCAAGGGTGATCAGAAAGGGCAGCCTGCCAGTTCAAGCGTTCCCGCTCCTGTGGCACGGCCTCAAAACGGCGAGTCTTATTCTCCTCTTCAGCTCCAGCAGGATATGGAGGTGGTGCCTTGATGAATACCAGCCAGCTGCGAGCGGAGCACCTTGTTAAACGTTATCGTTCAAGGCAAGTCGTGCGAGATGTTTCGCTGACGGTTGAAAGTGGCGAGGTGGTTGGGCTTCTGGGTCCCAACGGCGCAGGGAAAACCACCTGTTTCTACATGATTGTGGGGCTTGTTCCATTGGATGGTGGGGAAATCACCATGAACGGTACCAGGCTTAGTACCTATCCCATCGATCGTCGGTCTTTGCTGGGACTTTCCTATTTGCCTCAGGAGGCTTCGATTTTTCGGCGCATGACCGTGACGGAAAACATTTTGTCGGTCCTTGAACTGCGAGGACAGCCCGAAGAGCAATGCCAGCAGGAATTGGAGCAGCTTCTTGGCGAACTGCATATTGCGCATCTGCGTGACAGTTCGGCGGTGAGCCTTTCAGGGGGGGAGCGGCGTCGTGTCGAGATAGCCCGTGCCCTGGCGACAAAACCCCGCTTTATTTTGCTGGACGAACCCTTCGCTGGGGTTGATCCCATTGCCGTGATGGATATTCAGCAAATCATCCGTTTTCTCAAAAACCGCGGAATCGGGGTGTTGATCACGGATCATAATGTGCGGGAAACGCTCGGAATCTGTGATCGTGCCTACATCATCAACCAAGGTGCGGTATTGGCCTCTGGAAAACCCGATGAAATTGTCTATAATGAAAACGTGAGGAAAGTTTACCTCGGTGAGAATTTCAAATTGTGAGTCATGAAGGCTCAACTTCAGCTTAGACAGACAGCCCAGCTTACTTTGACGCCGCAACTGCAGCAGTCGATCAGGCTGTTGCAGCTTTCAACGTTGGAACTGGAGCAAGAGGTTGAAACCTTTTTACGCACCAACCCCCTGATTGAGCGGGTGGATGCTTCAGAGGATGCGGGGGAGGGTCAACCCCAGGCGACGCCGGATCGTTTGGGAGATCACGGTACGGCAGATGAATTTCAGGTGACCACGGAGGCGTGGAGTTTCGAGGATGCTGGTCCTGGGAGCTACGCTGAGGGTGACGGTGATGAGGACCTGTCCGATCCCAAGGTGATGCAAACCCTGCGTGACCACCTTTTCGAGCAGATACGCCTGTTGCCGTTGAGCGAACGGGATGTCCAGTTGCTGGTGGTGCTGATCGATAACCTGGATGAGGATGGTTATCTGCGTTGCGGGTTCACCGAATTGGCGACGGAAACCGAGCTTGATGCAGAGTCGGTGGATGACATCGAATGGTCGGTGGCTTTGCGTTTGTTGCACTCACTGGAACCCGTTGGAGTGGGGGCTCGCAATCTGGCGGAATGCCTCAATCTCCAAATTATGGCCAGCGAGGATCTGGGTCGCGAAGACAAGAAACTGGCGGGCAGGTTGGTTCAGCATCTGGATTTGCTGGCTCAGCGAGATTACGCCAAATTGAAGAAAATCGTAGGGGTGGGCGAAGATGTCTTGCGTCGTTTGCACAAAGGGCTGCAACATCTGGATCCAAGACCTGGTGCGGCTTTTGCACGCGCGGACATTCGTTACGTGGTGCCCGATGTGTTGGTGCATCGCAAAGGCTTGGGTTGGGGCGTTATGCTGAATCCTGACGTTATTCCACGGTTGCGTATCAACGGTCTTTATTCGCGGTGGCTGGAAAATGGGGTTCATGGTCCAACGTTAAGTGCTCAGTTGCAAGAAGCACGCTGGTTGATCAAAAACATCGAACAACGTTTTGATACCATTCTTCGTGTGTCGCGGGCTGTCGTGGAGCGCCAGCGTGCCTTCCTGGAACAGGGCGAGACCGCCATGAGGCCCTTGGTGTTGCGGGAAATTGCCGATGAATTGGGGTTGCATGAGTCAACCATCTCCCGTGTGACGACACAAAAATTTCTATTGACCCCGCGTGGACTGTTTGAATTAAAATACTTCTTCAGTAGCCATGTGGGGACCGACAGTGGTGAGGCTGCCTCGTCGACGGCGATTCGTGCTTTGATTCGTCAGTTGGTAGCCCAGGAAGATTCTAGGAATCCTTTGTCCGACCAACGTATGGCCGATAAGTTGGGCGAACAGGGGTACAAGGTGGCGCGACGTACGGTGGCCAAATATCGAGAGGCCCTGAACATTCACTCCGCCAGCATGCGTAAGTCGCTGTGACTGCAACTTCAAGGAGAACAAGACTATGAAAGTCACCATCACTGGGCAACATATGGAAGTCACACCCGCGATACGGGACCATGTCGAGGATAAGATCGGCCGGATCAAACGACATTTCGACCAACAACTCGAGATCAGCGTCGTCCTGACCGTGGAAAAACTGAAGCATAATGCCGAAGCCAATGTTCACGTGAACGGACGGGATTTTTTTGTTCATACCTCGCAAGATGACATGTACGCGGCCATTGATGATCTGGCGCATTTGTTGGACCGGCAGATCATCAAACATAAGGAGCGCCAAAGTGAGGGGCGTCATGGCCAGCCTTTGAAACATATCGCTGGCGGGGTTTGATGGGTCGTGAGTCGGTCATCGCCTGATATTACCCGGCTGCTCAAGGTTTCCCACATCCTTCTTGATGTGGAGGTTACCAGCAAGAAGCGTCTTTTCGAACAGATTGGTCTGTTGTTTGAAAATCAGGACCAGATCTCGCGCAGTCGGGTTTTCGACGCTTTGTTCAATCGGGAGAAACTGGGGTCTACGGGTTTGGGCCATGGTTTTGCCCTGCCTCATGGGCGTCTCAAGGGAGTTCGAGAGCCTCTTACGGCTTTTTTTCGCCTGGCATCGGATGTTCCTTTTGAAGCGCCCGATGGTTTGCCCGTTCGCCTCGTTTTCGCGCTGCTGGTTCCCGATCATGCCAACGAGCAGCATTTGCGCTTGTTGGGCGAGGTTGCCGAGCGGTTCAGCGATGATGAATTGCGTCAGTCGTTGCTGACGGTTTCAGACCCAAGCCAGGTGTTGCAATTGCTGACTTCACCCAGTCTCTATGCCATCGGTTGATGCTGCGCGGCTTTATGCCGACAATCGTACCAAGCTCGACCTGAATTGGTTGGTGGGCCTGCAGGGCATTCCTCGTGTTCTCACTGTAGGGGCGCTCAACGATCCCTCTGCCGGATTGATTTCTCATCTTAACCTGACCCACCCCCATCGTTTCCAGGTTCTCGGTGCCCATGACATCGCCTATCTCGAAGGATTGGGAGAAGATGCGTTGGCCAAGGCATGCGATGTCATTTTCTCGGATGAGCTGGTGGCCATCTTTTTGACCGAAGGCCGTGCCCTGCTGCCCGTTATGGCTTCCAAGGCCGAATCTCATGGGATTCCAGTCATGGAAGCGGGTGTTGATAGTACAACCCTGATCAATCACTTGCGCCATTATCTGAATCAAGAGTTGGCCGAACAAGAAGTTTTGCATGGTGTTTTCATGGTGATCCTGGAGGTTGGGGTCCTGATCACGGGTGATTCGGCTGTAGGACAGAGTGAATTGGCTCTTGAGCTGATTTCCCGCGGACATGGTTTGGTGGCGGATGATGTGGTGGAGCTGTACCGCACCAGTCCGGAAACCATCCAAGGGCGTTGTCCAGCCATGTTGAAGGACTTTCTTGAAGTGCGTGGGCTCGGGGTGCTCAATGTTCGTTCGATTTTCGGTGAGACGGCCATTCGACCCCGCAAGAACCTCAAGCTGATCGTTCATCTCGAACGACCTCAGGGAGGAGATTTGTCTCGTTGTGAGCGGTTGACGGCCGTGCGCCAAACCCAGACGATCCTGGGGTTACAAGTGCCGCGCGTGGTCTTGCCGGTGGCTGTGGGGAGAAACCTTGCTGTGCTGGTCGAAGCTGCTACCAGGAATTTCATCCTGGAAGAGCGTGGCATCGACAGCACGCAACAATTCATCGATCGGCAGCAGCGTTTCATGGATGCGACGGGTGGCGATGGTGAAGGTGATCGGACGTGACAACAACCAAGACGCCGGTTTGCCCCAAAATTATTCTGATCAGCGGACTGTCCGGGTCGGGAAAATCGGTGGCATTGCGCGCTCTGGAGGACGCCGGTTTTTTTGCCATGGACAATTTGCCGCTGAGTTTTCTGGTGTACGTGCTGCAAGAATTGGTGGCCCGAGGGGAAAACAGCATTGCCTTGACGCTGGATGTGCGTGGAGGCGATGCGCTTACCCGTCTTCCCGATGCGCTGGAGGCTCTGCGTGCCAATGGGATGGATGTGAGGCTGCTGTTTCTTGAAGCCAGTGACCAGGATCTGGTGCGGAGATTTTCGGAAACGCGTCGCCCCCATCCGCTGGCCCAGCACCATCACGCCATTGCCGAGTGTATTGCGTTGGAGCGCCAGCTCCTGGCAGGGGTAGCGGACATGGCGCACCGCATGGATACGACCCACATGACACCCAATACCCTGCGTTCATGGGTGCGAGATTTTGTTGAACCGGATCCGGCAAAACTGACGTTGTTTTTCCAATCGTTTGGTTTTAAATACGGAATTC
>JAJYQG010000142.1 GCA_021794775.1 Pseudomonadota bacterium | reverse complement strand
GTGGGAGAACATTACTGGACGCAGGTGTTCAATGCCGAGTATTTGCTGGAGCAGGGGCATATCGACGAAGAAGATCTGGATCTGTTCTGGTACGCCGAAAGCGCGGATGAGGTGTGGCAGGGAATTCAGCATTGGCATCGGGAAAACGGTCGCTCGCTGTATTGATTCTGCCGGGCATGAGGCTTTTCTGTGAACCATGTCGGGTTCCGCTTAGGGTTGCGTCAGAAGGCCAATGCAACTTGTGAAATCGTCATGGCTTGTCATTATGGCTTGTCATTGAAACGTCACGATAATGGTTGTATCATGTCTTCCGACAGGTGTTGTTATGTAATGAATTGTTCGTCGGTGGTATAAACAAATAATAAAATATCAGGGGGAAACGCATCATGTTGAATAGGCTCGGCGCGCGAAGCGCCGTTCGTCTTGACGCTCCGAACCTGCCGGGTGAAGGAAGGCTCCTTTGACCGTGCTCGTGACCGGGGGAGCCGGTTACATCGGCAGCCACATTGTGGCGGTGCTGGCCAAGTCAGGGATTCGTTGCGTCGTGCTGGACAATTTTGTCAACAGCGATCCGTCGGTTCTTGAGCGTCTGGCGCGTATCACCGGGGCCCCTGTCGAGCATGTTCGGGCCGATTTGCGTGAGCGCTCCGTGGTGGTCGACACGCTGCGTCGTTTTGGGGTTACCGATGTGATCCACATGGCCGGGCTCAAGGCTGTCGGCGAGTCGGTCGGTCATCCCATCGAATATTACGGCTGCAACATTCAAGGGACCATCAGCCTGCTGGAAGCCATGCAGGAGGTTGGCGTGCATCGACTGGTCTTCAGTTCCAGTGCCACGGTATACGGCGATCCCCGTTATTTGCCGCTCGACGAGTCCCACCCCACCAGTGCTACCAACCCCTATGGGCGCAGCAAGCTGCACATCGAAGAGATGCTGCACGATGTGGCCCGTTCCTCGGAGTCTTGGCATATCGTGTGCCTGCGTTACTTCAATCCGGTCGGGGCCCATCCTTCGGCGCTTATCGGGGAAGATCCGGCCGGCATCCCGAACAACCTCATGCCCTTTGTGGCTCAGGTGGCCGCGGGTCTGCGCCCCGAGTTGCAGGTGTTCGGCAACGATTATCCGACTGCGGATGGTACCGGCGTGCGCGATTTTATTCATGTCATGGATCTGGCGGAGGGACACCAGGCTGCCTTGCAAGCCTTGCCCAACAGGCCGGGGTGGGAAGCGGTGAATCTCGGGACCGGGGTGGGTTACAGCGTGCTGGACATGGTCAAGGCTTTTGAGCAGGCCAGTGGTGTGGCCATCCCTTACCGGGTGGTGGCCCGTCGTTCGGGCGACATTGCCGCCTGTTATGCCGATCCTGCCTTGGCGCGCCAACGTTTTGGCTGGCATGCCCGGCGTGGGCTGGAAGATATGTGCCATAGCACCTGGGCTTGGCAGAAAATGCGCCGGAGCATGGTGTGAAACGCGCGGCAGCGTTCGGCCTGCTGGTTTTGACGCTGTCTTTGACAGGGTGGGCCTCATCGCCGTCCGTTGTGGCGCAGCCGGCAAAAGCCAACGTGGCTTTTTACTACCAGGCCGATCTGCCCGTGGATATGCTGCAGGCTTTCGATCAGGTGGTGATCGATCCTGCCGTGGCCAAGTTGCCGCCTGCTGCCAAGACTCTCCATACCGAATGGGTTGCGCGCGTTTCCATGGATCGAACCGACGCAGAGGCGGCGGCGCAATGGCTGCAGCACCGCATCGAGCCGCTCTGGAGCCAGGGCTACCGCGCTTTTTATCTCGACGATGACCAGCCGCTGGAGGCCACCATCGCGGCCACCGACCCGATGGGAGAACGGTTGGCTCTGCTCAAGAGCCGTTACCCCGATGTCCATATCCTGCTGCATAACCATCCAGAACTGTTGCCCACCTGGGGCTCGAAACTGAGCGGTTGGGTGGTGGATTCAGTGTTTCGCCATTACGACCCCGTTGCCGGATCTTTTTTGACCGTGCCCGATGCGGCGCGCCAAGCGATGTTGACCAGGCTCGCCGGCTGGCAGAAGCGCTATCCTGAGCTCAATGTGATCGATCTTGAAACCTGTATGGACAATGATCTGGCCTGCCGTCGTGACATCGCGCGGCAGTCTCATCTGGCCGGACTGACGCCCTACGTTACCGATGCTCATATGGCCAGCGTGGGGGTGGGGCGCATCGAGGTGATGCCGCGCCGCGTGCTCGTGGTGCAATCCTTGCCTCGTGGTGAGCCAGCAGAGGAAGGAACAGGGGCGCGGGTATTATCGATGCCCTTGGATTATTTGGGTTACGACATTCAGTTTGCCAACGTCAACGAGGGTTTACCGGAAAATATTACTCCTGATCGATATGCTGGTGTTGTGGCCTATTTTGATTCCGATGCCGCACAGACAGAGATGTGGAAGTCATGGTTTCTTCGTTGCATGGATAGGGGTCTGCCTGTGGCTTTTTTTGATCAATTCGGTTTTGATCTTGACCCTCATGTGGCTACGCGTTTGGGTGTTACTTTGGTGGGTGGCCAGTATCCGGTGGGAAGTAAGGCCGAGATTGTGAATATCGATCCAATGATGGGATTTGAACGCAATCCGCATCTTGATTTACAGGATAAGATGGGCTTGGAAAACGCCATCAACATACGACTGAAAGATCCGAGGCAATCATTGGCTCGCATCAGGGTGGCGAATGAGACCATCGATATGGCAGGCATTACCAATTGGGGCGGCTATACACTCGCACCGTTCTCGATGGAATATCTTCCTGAATTGGACCAGGACTATTGGGTGGTTAATCCACTGCTGTTCATCAAACAAGCCTTGCGTCTTCCCGAAATGCCGGTGCCGGATGTGACGACTGAGAATGGTCGGCGTTTGATGTTTGTTCAGATTGATGGCGATGGCTTTGCTTCCCGTGCTGAGTTCAGCGGACCGGACTATGGCGCCGAAGCTTTGTACGATCGGGTACTCAAAGTTTATCCGGTCCCTACCACGGTGTCTGTGATTGAAGGTGAGGTGGCCGCAGACGGTAAGTATCCCCAACTGTCACCCAAGCTGGAAGCCATTGCACGCCAGGTTTTTGCTCTGCCCAATGTTGAAATCGGGTCTCACGGTTATGCGCACCCCCTTGACTGGGTGCTGGCCGATCCTCAGTACCATGAAGAGGAAGAGCATATCTCTCTGCATATTCCTGGCTACCATTTTAGCGTGGATCGGGAGATCCGCGGCTCCATCGATTACATCAACCGACGTTTGGCTCCTCCTGGCAAGAAGGTCAAGGTCATGCAGTGGACCGGGGAAGCCAACCCAACGGCGCAAGCGCTGCAAAAAGCCTACGAGGTAGGAGTATACAACATCAACGGTGGCGATACGGTGATTACCAACTCGGATAACTCATGGACCGAAATTGGGGGAATGGGAATAGCCAAGGGTGAAGGGGATGAGAATTATCAAGTGTATGCCGCCGAGATGAACGAAAACATCTACACCCACGATTGGATCAGGCCGTTTTACGGCATGGTGCGTGTGTTGGAAACCTTTCATCTGACCGAGATGCCACTGCGCCTGAAACCGGTGGACATCTACTACCATTTCTATTCGGGCACCAAACTGGCTTCGCTCAAGGCCCTTATCAATGTCTACGATGTGACCTTGCGCCAGCCGGTATTTCCGATCTACACCAGCGAGTATGTGGAGCGGGTACTGGAGGCACGCCATGCGGCGGTGGCGCGCGACGGCGAAGACTGGTTCATTCGTACCGGGCCGGCCTTGCGAGAGTTTCGTTTGCCCGAAGGAGAGGTTCCCGATTTGGCGCAGGCCCAGGGGTTGATCGGTTACCTGCCGACCCATGGTGGTGCCTATGTGCATCTTGACCAGGACCAGGCAAGGTTTTCCGTGATGCCGCCGGGACCTGCCCCGATGCCTTATGTGGCCGCTGCCGCCGCATTCATCGACCAGGTCAGACGCGATGGCCATACCCTGAGTTTGCAAACCTGGGGTTATTATCAGCCCTATGTGGTGTTTCAAAATGCGGCTGCTTGCGCATTCCGCCTGGACGGGCAGACACAGGTTCCTTCCCTGGATCCCAAGCGTCGCGCCGTGATCCGTTTTGCCGGCGATGTCACCGGTCAGACTCGTCATACTATCGAGGTTCAATGTGAGTAGGGAACGTGAACGAATCATCCGGCCCTGGTTGACCCTGGTGTTGGGGATGGGCGTACTGCTGTCGATGGCGGCGGCTTACCAGAGCAGCGGCGATTTTCTGAAGTCGGTGGATCCGCGCAAGCCTACCGGACTGTCGATTGCAACCCTGGAAAGCCGGCTCGCCAACCATCCCAACCAGCCCCGCATGCTGGAAGTTCTGGCCTGGCAATACGCCACCATCGGGCATTGGGATTCGGCGCTCAAAACCGCCAACCGTCTCGGCGATCTTGGGGGGATGCAGAATCAGGGTCGTGCCCAATTGGTTCGCATCTATGTCGCCGAGCAGCATGCCTTTGAATTTCCTGCCGGGTCGCCTCAGCGTGTGCAAGCGCTGGCGCAGTTTCATGAAGAGCTGGTCAAGAGCGAGCACTATCCTTGGGATGTGCCTGCCATGGAACGGTTGGTGGTGTTGTCCCGGGATACGGGCAGTTTCGATGTCATGACCCACTATTATCCGCTGCTGGCCGAGCGCGATCCGGGGCGTGCCAAACTGTGGTACGCCCGTTATGGCAAAGCATCGCTCGATGCGCAGCAGTATGATCAGGCTGCGCAAGCGTTCTTCAAGGTGGAAGAATTGTCACGCAACGTCGACGATCAACGTCACGCCTGGATGGCCGCGGTCGCCGCCCTGGAAGCCGGCAATCGGGTGAGCGAAGCCTGCGATGCGGGCGACCGCCATATGGCGCCGCTGGAGGGGGATGAAACGGCGGTGGTGGCCATGCTGAAACTGGCGCGCATGGCCGGACGTCACGATCTTGAAGTACGTTACGCCCGTCGTCTGCTGGAAATGAGTCGCAACGAACCGCTCTTGCCCGGGCACTATTCGGACAGCGTGGCCTATGTCGATCATGTCTACCGCGATGGCATGCAGGGCCGCGAGGGGCGCTGGAGCCTGCGCCGTGCCAGCGATACCGCAACGCTTTCGGCGCCGCTGGCGCCACCAAGCCCCGATGCTGCCGCGCCGACGGTAGACAGCAGCGATTCGACCTTTGTGCAGGATGTCACGCCCGAGATTGAAAAACCCCTGGAAAAGGGGGCGAGTGGCGATGGCGCGGTGGGGCCGGTGACGCACAGCGGTCCGAATGAAAATTATGAACTGATGTACCAGTCCTTTGTGGGCAACCAGCGCCTTGCCGACGCTCAGGCCCTCTGTGAAAAAGCTTTGAAAAACCATCAGGATACCGCTCTATGGACGAAACGCCTGGCGCAGGTGTCGCAATGGAACGGCCAGGGCAAGATGGCGCTCGACAGCTGGCTCAAGTATGCGCGCATGAGCAACGACGAGGAAGCCTGGCAGAACGTCATGCGCACGTCGCGCCAGGTCAACGACGACCGCGCCTACCTTGCGGCCTTGCTTCATGAATCGGCCCGTCGGCCCGACGACATGGAGCTGGTGGCCAAGGTGGTGGCGACCTACGAACGCCTGGCCGAACCGGAAAACAGCCTGGCGTTTCTGGAGAAACAT
>JAJYQG010000037.1 GCA_021794775.1 Pseudomonadota bacterium | reverse complement strand
CACGGTAACCCGACCCCTGTTCAGCATCGTACAGCGCTTGCAAACCGATGTCGTGCACACCAATGGCCGCCCGATCACGCTTCGCGCCATTCACCGCAATCTTGAACTTGCGTGGCAAATAAGCGAATTCCGGATGACCGGTAGACCATTGGCGAATCAGCTCGCAGGTTACCCGTGGATCGATCAGCTCATCGGCCGCCACCCCGGCAAAATGATCGGTGGTGGTATTGCGCACGCAATTGCCGCTGGTTTGCGTGGCATGCATTTGCACTTCGGCCAGGGCGGCCAGGATGTCGGGAACTTCTTCCAGCTTGACCCAGTTGTACTGAATGTTCTGACGCGTGCTGAAATGGCCGATGCCACGATCATGGGTGCGTGCAATCCAGGCCAAACGGCGCAACTGAGGCGCACTCAGCACACCATAAGGAATGGCGACCCGCAGCATTGGGCCATGACGCTGAATGTACAAACCATTCTGCAAACGAAAAGGGCGGAAATCGTCCTCGGACAACTGGCCTGCCAGAAAACGCTCGGTCTGGTCGCGGAAACGAGCCACGCGCTCTTCCACCAACTGCTGATCGATATCGTCGTATTGGTACATGAATCCTCTCCGAAGTCTTGCAACTGGATTCTATTGTAACGACGCTCTTTATTCTAACAAAGACGATAAAATTCGATCGTTATAACCATACGAAATAAAAACCCCGCCTAGGCGGGGCTTGAGACGACGCCATCGAGGGATTCAAGCGTAGGCTCGGAGTGTCCGTGAAAAACGGCTCAGCTCCTGAATGCCACTCTTCTCCGCCCGGTAGCACCAGTCCTTCAACTGCTCCACCAGCTGCTCGGCGCTCGCGTTGGTGCGCGTCCACAGCTGCTCCAGTTCACCGCGCATGCGAATCACGGTGGCGGCAGCGCACGATCCCGACTGCAACAGCTGTTCCAGCAGATGCCGCTCACCAGAAGTCAAATCTTCCGGCGCGTGACGCAGCCACTTCTGGATCATGCCATTGACTTCACGATGGGAAGCCATGCCGGCCCCGACACGCTGCACATCGTGAACACAATGGGCCGCCAAATCGCGGGCATAGCGTGCCATCACGTCGTAACGGTTACGGATAATGGCTTGCAAGGTTTCAAGATCGCACTCCAGCTTGTTTTTATCGAAGCGCACCTGCGGCGCCACCGATTTCACCCTCGCTTGGCCCAAGGCCTCAAGCACGCGAATGTAGAGCCAGCCAATATCGAACTCATACCAACGATGGGACAGCTTGGCCGAAGTCGCAAAAGTATGATGGTTGTTGTGCAACTCTTCCCCACCGATCAAGATGCCCCAGGGAATGATGTTGGTGCTGGCATCTTTGCAATTGAAGTTACGGTAGCCCCAATAATGGCCAAGGCCATTGATGACCCCGGCCGCCCAAAAAGGAATCCAGAGCATCTGCACCAACCAGATCAGCAAACCCGGCGCCAAACCGAACAAGGCGATATCGATGAAAGCCATCAGGGTGACGCCCAGACGCTCATGGGCGGCATAGAGATGGCGCTCGATCCAGTCATGGGGCGTGCCATGGCCATAGCGCACCATGGTTTCAGCATTGCGGCTTTCCTTGACGTAGAGCAGGACCCCGCCCCATAGCACACGATGAATACCCAACACCTGAGGACTGTGAGGGTCTTCGGCAGTCTCGCATTTGGCATGGTGTTTACGATGAATGGCGGCCCATTGCTGGGTTACCATGCCGGTCGTCAGCCATAGCCAGAACCGAAAAAAATGGCTCGCCACGGGCCCCAACTCCAGAGCTCGGTGGGCTTGGTGACGATGCAGGAAAATGGTGACAGAAGCAATGGTGATGTGGGTCAGCGCCAACGCCACCAGCACATATTGCCACCAGGAAAGGGTAACCAGACCGGAGATCATCGCAGCCAACCTCGATATTTGGGGTTAATCTTCCATTGTAGCATGAATTTACGGTAAAACCGCCTGAGCGCCATCTTTGAGCGGAATGCGTATGCCACGCGCGCGCAATCCCAGAAGAAAACCCTGAGTGAGCTTCGATTTCAGTCCCGAATCGCCCTTCCCCGGGTCGGCAATCCAATAGAACAACACCAACTCCACCCCGTGACCGGTCACCTTGCCCACCACCGCCTCCGGTGGCGGATCTTTCAATATCCGTTCCTGGTTCTGCGCCACCTCGACCAAGAGCGCCTGCACGACCGTGAGATCGGTTTCATAGGCCACCTCGACCGTGAGGCTATGGCAGACCCCGGTTCCCATGCGCGTATGGTTGATGATGGTCTGCGTCAAAAAGGTTTCGTTGGGCACGATGAAGGCCGTCCCATCGGTGGATGATAAGGTCACGCAACGGGTGTCCAGCCGGATGACGGTGCCAATCCGACTCTCCACCGTGATCACATCCCCCATGCGAATGGAACGGTCCAGGAGCAAAATGAATCCACTGACATAATTGCTGGCCACTTTTTGCAAAGCAAAACCCAGGCCCACCCCCAAAGCACCACCCAACACGGAAAGAAAGGTGGCATCGATGCCCACCAGGGGCATGGCCAGCAGCAAAGCAAAAAACAGCAACAGGCCCCGTACCAGCTTGACGACAATGACGCGCACATGGGTGTCGAGCGAATCGGTACGCCCCAGCCTGCGCTCGAACCATGCCCCAAGCCACAAGGCTCCCACCACAAAAAGCGTCACCAGCACCGAACCCTGCATCAATTGCCAGAGCGACACATGGCTACCTCCCAGCACCATCTCCACGCTCTCCAGCCATGCCTGTACCGGCTCCAACAGGCCGGTAACATGCAGCGCAAAGACAAGCCAGACCAGACGCAAAAATTGTGTCTGGATGAACACCATGCGCTGGGGCCAGCCTACCCCGTAATGCAGTACATACACCCCCAATCGGGTCACGGTGAGGGCCAGCGCCAGATCAAAGGCCATGTGCAAAAGAGGAGAAGGACGTCCCATGCCAAAATGATGGCGCAAGGCAAACAAGGCCGTCACCAGGGTGGCAGCAAACAACAACCCTTTGAGACGACGGATTTTATCGATGTCTGTCTGCGGCTCATGGACCAGTTTTCCGCCCAGCGCCAATGTCGCTGCTGCCGCGATCAGGATGGCGCCCAGCAGCACCGGCAATTGCCAGATATGGCGATACTGGGTCAGCGACTGAAAGAACTCGATCAGGTTGACGAAGGGACCGGCAGACGTCTCCACGATGGATTACCCCTCAGTGGCTTCCACACGACGCTGCCACACCGCCGCAAAAAAGCCGTCGGTTCCATGACGCTGGGGCCAAAGCTGCATGACATCCCCTTCCAGAGGACAGTTCACCCCACTGGCGGCAAGCAACGCCTGGGCCGACAGGCATTCGAACTCGGGATGCCGTTCCGTGAAAGCCCGCGCCTGATCGTGATTTTCGGCGGGCAACAGGCTGCAGGTCGCGTACACCAACCGCCCACCGGGTTTGACGAGCCGGGCGGCACCTTCCAGGATACCGCGTTGCTTGTCGAGAAGGCTGGGCAAGCCCTGCATATCCTGGCGCAAGCGCAAATCCGGGTTGCGCCTCAAGGTGCCCGTCCCGCTGCAGGGTGCATCCACCAGCACACGGTCAATCTTGCCATGCAAGCGCCGTACCCGGTCGTCGTTTTCATGGGCGATGACGACCGGCATCAAATTCGACAGTCCAGCCCGCTTGAGCCGTGGTTTTAGTCGGTCGAGGCGATGCGCAGCCACGTCGAAGGCATACAATCTGCCCTGATTTTGCATCAAGGCTCCGAGATGCAGCGACTTTCCGCCGGCGCCAGCACAAAAATCGACCACCATGTCGCGCCGACGGGGGCCCACCAGCGCCGACAACAACTGGCTGCCCTCATCCTGCACCTCGAAATGGCCTTCCTTGAAGCAGCGCAAGCGCTGCAGGTCAGGACGGCCCTTGACCCGCAAGCCCCAGGGCGACCAAGGCGTGGGTTCCAGTTCGATACCTGCGCTCTGCAAATCCTTGAGCAATCCGTCCCGGTCGGTTTTAAGGGTATTCACGCGCAAATCGAGCGGGGCCGGCGTGCGCAGCGCGCGGCCAAGGTCGAGCCATTCACCTTCCTTCAGCACCGGCATCACGGCATCCAGCAGCCAGTTTGGCAGCAGTGCTTGCACCGCCGGTTCTTCAGGCAAGCGCTGCGCAGGAAGGGCAAACAGCCATTGGCGTTCATCGTCCGACTGACATAACGCTTGCAGGTCACGGGCACTGCGCCCCATGACCCGCTGCAAACAGGCCAACACCAGACGACGTGCCGAGGTGACCGGAGCCAGCACCGTAACCACCTCCCAATGACGCAACAGCGTATAAAAATGCTCCGTCAAGAGAGAGCGGTCACGACCACCCCAGCTGGGATTTTCGCGGAAAAAATGGTGCAGCACCTGGTCGGCTGGCCGCGACTCGGCCAGCAAGGCCCGCAAAGCCTCCACCCATCCCGCAAACAGAAAAGGCGATATACCCCGTTCCGAACCGTTCGCAGGCTTCATGATGGATCCAGTCCCAGCCAGCGTTCACCCGGCGTTCCATCGGCTCGACGCAGAAGGGGACGCTCGCCCTCCCAGGTCAGTCGCCCTTCAGCCCAGGCCCGTAATACCATGGGGAAAAGACGGTGTTCCATCGCCAACACACGCTGCGCCAACTGAGCCTCATCGTCTGACGGCAACACCGGCACCACCCCCTGAGCGACGATCGGTCCACCATCCAGCTCTTCGGTGACGAAATGCACGGTGCAACCATGCACCGCCACCGCGCCATCCAGAGCACGCCGATGGGTGTGCAGCCCGGTAAAGGCCGGCAACAGCGACGGATGGATGTTCAGCATGCGGCGCGCGTAATGGCGCACCAACGATGGACTCAGGATGCGCATGAAACCGGCCAACACCACCAGGTTGGGTTCATGAAGATCGATCAGGGCACGCAAACGATCGTCGTAATCGTCCCGATCCGGATATTCGTCGGCACTCAGCAACGCCACCGGAATGCCTCGCCCCGTGGCCAGTTCAAGGCCTGGAGCACCCGGTCTGTTGCTGATCACCGCCACCACCTGAAGCGGCAGATCGGCGCCCAGTATGGCCGCCAGATTGGACCCACGTCCCGAAATCAGGACCACCACCCGCGGCAGAGACACGGTCATTCCACCCAGGTTGCAGGACGATCGGCAGGACGGACCACGATCTCGCCCAGAGACCAAGCATCCCAACCCAGTTCGGCAAAATGCTTGAGCACCACCGATTCATCCTCCGGAGCCACGACGAGGGTCATGCCTACCCCACAGTTGAATACCCGCAGCATTTCTTGCTCGTCCACGCCGCCGGCCTGTTGCAACCAGTCAAAAAGTGGCCCATGAGGCCAGCGCGCACGCTCAAGCCGGGCGGCCAGGCCTTCCGGCAAAACCCGTGGCACATTGTCCAGCAATCCCCCGCCGGTGATATGGGCCATGCCCTTGATCGTCACCTTGGCGCGCAGCGCCAGCACAGGCTTGACGTACAACCGGGTAGGCGTCATCAACACCTCACCCAAGCTGCGCGTTCCGTAGGCCCCGCCGGGAAACGGCGCCGCCAGATCGGCCCCGGCATGGGCGACGATTTTGCGGATCAGGGAGAAGCCGTTGGAATGGGCCCCGCTGGAAGCTACCCCCACAACCCGATCGCCGGGTCGAATGGTGGTGCCATCCACCAAGGCCGATTTTTCCACCACACCGACGGCAAAGCCGGCCAGGTCATACTCACCGGCGGGATACGAG
>JAJYQG010000192.1 GCA_021794775.1 Pseudomonadota bacterium | reverse complement strand
CCTTCTTCCAAGGCGGCTCCGGCATTGCCTGGCGCAATGAAAACGTGAGAGACACGAGGAGAGCGGGCAAGGCGCCATGCCAAAGCGTGTTCTCTTCCTCCGCTACCGATGACAAGGATTTTCATGAAAGGCGAAACCCGGTTAGTGACGGAAATGGCGGATACCCGTAACGACCATGGCGATACCATGCTCGTTGGCAGCGGTGATCACTTCATCGTCGCGAACGCTGCCGCCGGGCTGAATGACGGCGCGGGCACCGGCTTCAGCCAGGACATCCAGGCCATCGCGGAAAGGGAAAAAAGCGTCGGAAGCGGCAACACTATCCTGTAGCGATAATCCGGCATCCTCGGCCTTACGTCGGGCGATGCGTGTGCTGTCCACGCGACTCATCTGGCCCGCGCCGATGCCCAGGGTTCGGCCGTGGCGACAGAAGACAATCGCGTTGGATTTGACGAAATGGGCTACGTGGAAAGCAAGGCGCAGATCAAGCCATTGGCTTTCATCGGGTAAAGTCTGCGTGACGGTTTTGAGTTGAAGATCATTCAGCCCACCTGGGTCCGGGGTTTGCAGCAACAGGCCTCCACCCACACGTTTCATATCCCAACGGTTGAGCTCTCTGGCGAGAGGGATCTCAAGAACCCTGACATTGCTTTTTCGGGCCAATATGCTTAACGCTTGCGGGGTATAGGCGGGAGCAATCAGCACTTCGACAAACTGCTGTTGCAACAGTTCGACCGTTGTGTCGTCCACCGTATCGTTGAAAGCAATGATGCCTCCAAAAGCGGACGTGGGGTCGGTGGCATAGGCGCGGCTGTAGGCATCGGCTGTGGTTTCGGCCAAAGCAACCCCGCAGGGGTTGGCGTGTTTGACGATGACGCAGGCATGGGTGGGCAGCGAGCGGACACAGTCCCATGCGGTGTCGGCATCGGCAATATTGTTATAAGACAAAGGTTTGCCTTGAAGCTGACGGTAATGGGCCAGCACTCCTGGTGGAGCATCCGGGTCGCGGTAAAAAGCACCTTGTTGATGCGGGTTCTCGCCATAACGCAGCGCTTGATGCTTGTGCAGAGACAGGTGCAAGCGCTCGGGGAAGCCGTCGGCCCGTGATTCTGCGCCGAGGCTGGAAAGGTAGGTAGCGATGGCGCCATCGTATTCGGCGGTATGAGAGAAAGCCTTGACGGCAAGCTCAAAACGCGTCGCGGGCGACAATTCGCCGTGAGATTTTTCCAGCTCTTCAAGGAGACTGGGATAGTCTGCAGGGTCGGTTACGACAGCAACATGCCCGTGATTCTTGGCCGCTGAACGAACCATGGCGGGCCCGCCGATGTCGATATTCTCGATGGCATCTTCGAGCGTGGACCCGGGCTGGGCTACCGTCTCGCGAAACGGATACAGATTCACTACCAGGAGATCGATGGGCACGATACCATGCCGCGTCATGGCGTCGCGGTGGGAGGCCAAGTCTCGTCGTCCGAGCAGGCCGCCGTGAATCTTCGGGTGCAATGTTTTGACGCGGCCATCCAGCATTTCCGGGAAACCGGTGAAATCGGCAACCTCAACCACGGGGATATGGGCATCCCGCAACAATTGGGCCGTTCCGCCAGTGGACAGCATCTCGATGCCAAGACGATTCAGGGCACGGGCAAGTTCAACCAGCCCGGTTTTGTCGGAAACACTCAGCAATGCGCGTTGTAGAGTCATGACAGTTGGTATTGTTGCATTTTTTTTCTCAGGGTGGTGCGATTCAAACCAAGAATGGAGGCTGCCCGTGTCTGATTATGATCGCAATGCGTCAGAACCACCTCAAGCAGAGGTTTTTCAACGCTGGCGATGACCAGATCGTGCAGCGCGCAGCTGCGTTCTCCTTCCAGATGGTGAAAATAATTTTCCACCATGCGCTGAATGCAGGTCGATAGATCGGATTCTGGGGATTTCATGCGGCCAATTCCTCGGAAGGGAGTTCGGTGTAGCGCAGGAGCGGGTGCTGCTGTTCCTGTCGTGCAAAAAAATCCGTTACCGCACGAAGTTGTTCCTGCCAGGCATCGAGCCGGTTCATGGTATGGCGGAATTGGGAAGAATTGGCGAGGCCGCGGGTGGTCCAGGCGATGTGCTTGCGCGCAATTCGCACGCCCAGCTGATGACCATAGAAGCGGTAAAGTTCTTCCATATGCTCGACCAGAACGCTGTGGATCTCCCGCACCGAAGGCGGAGACAGTAAGGATCCTGTTTCCAGGTAATGCTGGATTTCACGGAAAATCCAGGGGCGACCTTGGGCGGCGCGCCCGATCATCAAGCCATCTGCCTGGGTATGTTGTAGAACTTCGAGGGCTTTTTGCGGCGAGGTGATGTCGCCATTGGCGATCACAGGGATATGGATGGCTTGTTTGACGGCTGCCAGCGTATCGTACTCTGCTTCACCGCTATAGCCGCAGGCCCGAGTTCTGCCATGTACGGCCAGTGCCTGAATGCCGGCTTGCTCGGCCAGTCGTGCTATGGCAAGGGCGTTGCGATGTTCTCGATCCCAGCCGGTACGTATCTTGAGCGTGACGGGGACCGATACAGAACCGACCACGGCTTCCAGGATTCTGGCGACAAGAGGCTCGTCTTGTAACAAGGCGGAACCTGCCATGACATTGCAGACTTTTTTGGCAGGGCATCCCATGTTGATGTCGATGATTTGGGCACCACGGTCGACGTTGTAACGGGCCGCTTGGGCCATCAGATCGGGATCGGCTCCGGCAATCTGTACGATGCGTGGTTCTACCTCACCGTCGTGATTGGCTCGGCGCAAGGTCTTTTCCGAGCCCCATAGCAGGGAGTTCGATGAGACCATTTCGGAGACGGCCATCCCAGCGCCCATCTGTTTGCACAGTTGGCGAAATGGGCGATCCGTGACCCCGGCCATGGGAGCTACGGCCAGCGCGTTTTTCAGCCGGTAAGGACCGATTTGCATGAGGGTGGGTCGGGTTCTGAGACAAATAAACGCGTAGTATACCCCAGCCGGGCGTCAATGGGCTTCATCCCAGTTATTGCCCACGCCGCTGGCCACCACCAGCGGGACCTTCAAGGAGGCGACCTGGCTCATGAGCTGAGTGACGCGGGCTTGTACCTGCTCCAGTTCTTCATTGGGTACCTCGAGAATCAGTTCGTCGTGGACCTGTAGTATCAGTCGAGTTGCCAGACCATCTTGATCGAGCCAGTTTTGCACGGCGATCATGGCGCGTTTGACGAGATCGGCTGCCGTTCCTTGCAGTGGTGCGTTGATGGCGGCCCTTTCGGCTCCTTGACGGCGGCCATTCTGGGAACTGGCCAGTTCAGGTAATCCCAGACGTCGCCCCGATAGTGTTTCCACGAATCCTTTCTCACGGGCTTGTCGTCGTGTGGTCTCCATGAAATGCGCCACGCCTGGATAGCGTAGAAAATATCGGTCGATGTAATGCTGGGCTGCGGTACGGGTGAGGTTCAGTTGGCGCGCCAATCCAAAGGCCGACATCCCGTAGATGAGCCCGAAGTTGATGGCCTTTGCCGCTCGTCTCTGTTCCTGAGTTACCGCTTCCAGAGGTACGGCAAAAATTTCAGCCGCAGTTGCTCGATGTACGTCCTGGTTTAGCGCAAAGGCGTTAAGCAGGCCCGGATCGTCGGAGAAATGAGCCATGAGGCGCAGTTCGATCTGGGAGTAATCGGCGGCCATCAATTGATGCCCCGGGGGAGCGATGAATGCGGCGCGAATGCGCCGGCCCTCCGCGGTCCGGATGGGGATGTTTTGCAGATTTGGGTCGCTGCTGGCGAGACGGCCGGTGACGGCTACGGCCTGAGCAAAATGCGTATGGATGCGTCCCGTCGCTGGGTTGATCTTGCGTGGCAGGGCGTCGGTGTAAGTGGATTTGAGTTTGGCCAGCGAACGATGTTCAAGAATGATGCGTGGCAGAGGGAAGTCCAGGGCCAGTTGTTCGAGTACGCCTTCGTCGGTTGAGGCCTGCCCCCCGGGGGTTTTTTTGATGATGGGCAAGCCCAGGGTATCAAACAGCAAGGATTGGATTTGTTTGGGCGAGTTCAGATTGAACGGTAACCCTGCCAGGTTATGGGCTTCTTTTTCCAGAGCATCTAGGCGCCTGCCCAGGTCGTCGCTTTGGGCCGCCAGAGAGACGGCGTCGAGCAGTACACCGTGGCGCTCCATGCGCCACAGGACGCTTTGAAGAGGCATCTCCAGCGTGCGGTAAAGGGTCTCAAGAGCGGGTTGGGCAAGGAGTTGCGGATATAGGCATTCATGAACCGCCAGCGTGACGTCGGCGTCCTCCGCTGCGTAGGCAGTGGCGCGGGCCAGGTCGACGGCGGGGAAGGGGAGCGCGGCGCTTCCTTTTCCGGTGACGTCGCTAAAACTCAGGGTGTCGCGGTGTAAATGGCGTTTTGCCAGACTTTCCAGATTATGGGGCTCGTGGGCTTCGAGTATGTAAGACTGAAGCAGCGTATCGTGAGCGATCCCCCGCAGGGTAATGCCATGGTTGGCCAGGATATGGCGGTCAAAGTTGAGATTCTGTCCAACTTTGGGCGCTTGTTCGTCTTCGAGCCAGGAACGCAACCGTGCCAACGTGGGAGCAAAGGGTAATTGTCGGATGGCCTCGGGACCGTGGTGACCTATGGGCAAATAGGCGGATTCTCCCGAGCAGCAGAAGGACAGGCCCACGAGCTGCGAGGTGAGCATGTCGAGCCCGTTGGTTTCGGTATCGAAGGCGGTAAGCGGGGATCGTGACAAGCGCTCAAGCCAGGCTTCCAGGCGTGTTTCATCCACGATGGTTTCGTAATGCGCGGTGCCTCGGGGAGGGGTTAGGGTGGGTTGCTGCGTTTTCCAGCGTCGAAGATCGTAGCGTTCGGCCAACGCGGCCAGTTCGGCGTGCCGGATCGGGCGCCAAGCTAGGTCGTTCAGCTCCAGCGGTAGTTCGACATCGCGTTTCAGCGTGATCAGGAAGCGGGCCTGGGGGAGCCAGTCCAAGGCCTGGCGCAGATGGTTGCCGACGACCCCGGGGATATCGTCGGCGTGTTGCATCAGGTTGTCCAGCGAGCCATAGGTGCCAATCCAGCGGGCGGCGGTTTTGGGGCCTGCCTTGGTGACGCCGGGTACGTTGTCGGCGCTGTCACCCACCAAGGTCAGATAGTCGACAAATTGGGCAGGCGTTACGCCATATTTCTGGGTGGCGGCTTCAGTGTTCAGACATTCGTTGTTGAGGGTGTTGATCAGTTCTACGCCCGGTTGCAGGAGTTGAACCAGGTCCTTGTCACCACTGGAAATCGTGACCGTCCAGCCGCATTCGATGGCCTGTTGGGTAAGGGTGGCGATGAGGTCGTCGGCTTCCACCCCGGTCGCTTTCAAGAGAGGCCAGCCCAGATGTTCGATGGCTTCGTGCAAAGGAGCGATTTGCCGCACGAGATCGTCGGGCATGGGGGGGCGTTGCGCTTTGTAGTTGGCATAGGCTACATGGCGGAAAGTCGGTCTTGGGCTGTCGAATAGGCAGGCAGCATGATCCGGCTTATAATCGTCCTTGAGACGTTCCAGCATATTGAGCACACCAAAAAGGGCGCCAGTGGGCTCGCCGTGGTGGTTCTTGAGGTTGGGCATGGCATGGTAGGCGCGGTACAAGTACGACGACCCATCCACCAATAACAGGTGTGGTGTTTTTTTCTCATTCATCATGGAATGCATTATGGCAGAAGCTCATCTGACCCATTCGTCTTTTGATACGGCTCGTCTGAAGGCCTATTTGACCCGGTTGCAGGACCGCTTCGTGGTGGCATTGGAAGCGGCGGCTGACCGTTCTTTCCGGTGCGATACCTGGGCGCGACGGGAAGG
>JAJYQG010000200.1 GCA_021794775.1 Pseudomonadota bacterium | reverse complement strand
CTGCCTAAAGGCAGGGGATTCCTACTGCCTCTACCCCGGAATGGGGTAGATAGCTTCGGTGAGTTCCTGTTGCTGACGGCATTACTGCACCGTTCACTTGGCAAGCCATCCTCCCCCTGAACGGGGAAAGTTTCCGCGCCACTGCTAAACTTTCCTCCTGTTGGGCTTTGCGGAACCTTCGGGTTCCGTTTTTTTTGGCGCGTCTTGCAAAAACTATTGCGTTCCAAAAAAACCTATGATATAAAGCCATGCAGTTGTACTGATTTATCATACAATTTGTCACCAACCCCCGGAGGTTTCAATGTTTGCCAATGTTTCTGTTATGCCCGTCCTGTCCGACAAGGCAATGAAAAACGTATCCCGCGCCGCCCTGGTTGGCGCTGTTGCTGCAATGGCCATGGCGACTGCCTACGCCGGTGCCGACACGACCTTTGCCGCCGCAACCGCCATGCTCACCAAATGGCTCGGCGGGTCCCTGGGTATCCTGATCTCCCTGGCGACCTTCGCCACCGGAATCATGATCACCGTCACCAAGCATAGCCTGATGCCTGTTGCCGTGGCTGCCGCCGCTGCCCTGGCGATCCAGGTTGCTCCCGCCGTATTCACCACCATGATCACCGCGACCCTGTAAAGGCAAGCCCGGCTCAGGCCGGACAAATCAGCAAATCGGGCGCTCAACGCGCCCTTTTTGTTGCGTGTATTGTTAACTTGTGGCAGTATGCCTAAAACACTTGAGGCCCACGCTTTGATCGACACCCAGCCAGATTACCAAAGGAAAGACCTCCCCTGGATGCACCTGACCGTGCGCTCCTACGACTTCGATACCGGGGTTTTTTTCCTTCAAAGCGACAGCAAACCAAGACCAGAATCCCGTCTTGGCATGATATGGTCATCCCCACCCATGATCGGGGCCGACGATGGAACCATGGAGCGATTCCGGTCGGTTTTCTCTACCCCATTTCCGGTCGGAACATTCGTCCAGATCGGACTCATGAGTATGCCCGATGTCACCGGATCGGTTAATTCCTACATCAACGCCAAGGTCAGCAATGTCAAACTCCTGCGCGAAATGGCAATCCGGCGCGGTCAATTCATCACTGACGCCTCAATAACCCCGCTCAAGGAACTCAACGATGTTACCCTGACTTCCCAGCGCGTCATCATTTCCATCACAAGCCCGTGCGACGAAGACCCGACCGATGACGACTTCAAAACATTCCTCGACAACGCCAGCAAAATCAAGGACGGCCTGACCGCCGCCGGATTGCGAATAAACCCGGTTACCGCTGAAGGTTATCTGGCGATCATGCGCCGGTTCTTCAACCAGAAACACGAAGAAGATACTTCCATCGCCGACTTCACCCCGCTCAGGGAACAGATTTTTGCACCCGGCATGGATTTTGAAGTCAAGAAAAACGAAATTGCCTTCAACGACGGTCAATATTTCGCCCGTTTCCTCTCGGTCAAATTCTTTCCAAGAAAAACCAGCCTCGGCATCATGAATATGCTCGTGGGCGACCCCAAAGGGTCCGCCAACCAGATTACCGAGCCATTCTGGATGTCAACCACCCTTCATTACGTCAAGACCGAAGACAAGGTGGACAAAATCCGCAAGAAACACATGGTCATGATGAATCAGTCCTTCAGTAATGTCATCGCCTCCATCCCCTTGTTCGCCCACAAAAAGCGCGGCCTCGACATGATGATGAACGAGGTCGAGGGCAACGGGGCCATTCTGGTCGAAACCAATTTCACCGTTACCCTGTTTTCCGACAACGAAAAACGCACCAGCGGACTGATCGGGTCTTTAAGCGCCTGGGCCAACTCGTTTGGAATGGAACTCGTTGAAGACAAACGCATCCTCTGTCCGCTACTTTTCAATGTCCTGCCCTTCGGTCAAACCAGCGAAAGCATCAAAAAACTGTTCCGCTTCCACACCATGACCGTCAACCAGTCCATCCAGTTTTTGCCAGTGCTGGGCGACTGGACGGGTTCGGGCAATGGCGCATCATCCATCTTCATGACACGGCGCGGACGTCCTGTTCTGTTCGATCTCTACGATTCCATGACCAATTACAACGGCGTTATGTTTGCCGAACCAGGGGGCGGAAAGTCGTTCGTCTCCCAGCAAATGCTGGTCTGCGATGTCTTGGGCCAGGGCGGAAAAGTATGGGCCATCGACCAGGGGCGGTCTTACCAAAAACTTTGTTCCGTGGTGGACGGCCAGTTCATCGAGTTTTCGGAAGACAGCAAGATCTGTCTCAACCCGTTCTCGTTCGTTCAGGACATCGAGGACGAAATGGACATGCTAAAGGCCGTCTTTGCCAAAATGGCAGCCCCAGAACAAGGTCTTGACGACTTTCGCATGTCCGTCCTCGAACAGGCCATCAAGGCCACTTGGGATCACTACACCAACAACGCCTCCGTCACCGAGGTCGCCGACTGGTGTACCGCACAACCCGACCAGCGGATCACCGACATTGGCCAACAACTCTATCCGTTCACCCGCCACGGATCGTTCGGGCGCTGGTTTGACGGCAAGGCCAACGTTGACTTCACCTCCGATTTCGTCGTGCTGGAACTCCAGGAACTATCAAGCAAGAAAACCCTGCAACAAGTCGTCCTGATGCTGCTTCTCCATCGCATCGGGATCGAGATGTACTTCGACAAGACCAACCGTAAAAAAGTCGTTCTGATCGATGAAGCCTGGAGCCTGTTTGACGACCCCGTGGTAGGCCAGGGGATTGCCGCAGGGTTCCGCAAGGTGAGAAAGCACGACGGGGCCATGTGGGTGATTACCCAATCCATCGCCGACTTGTACGAATCCCCCAACGGGCGCGTCATCATCGACAACTGCGCTTGGCAGGTCATCCTGCAACAGCGCTCGGAATCCATCGAGGCGGCGGTCAAGACCGGGCGACTGGGGCTTGACCCCTACGCCAAGGACATGCTCAAGTCCGTTCATACCGTTCCCGGCCGGTTCTCCGAAATAATGATCCGGCGCGGGTCCGACGAGTGGGGCATCGTGCGTTTCGTGGCGGACCGGTTCAGCCAAATCCTGTTTTCGACAAAGGGCTGGGAGCGCAGCGAGGTTCTGGCTGTCGCCAAAAGCGGCGGTGATGTCGCTGCCTTCATCAACGGAAAAATCGCAGAGGAACAAGGCCATGTGTAACCTGACCGAAGTAAAAGACTTTTTCAAGCCAAAGACCCGGATGATCGGCATCTCCATGGTCATTGCCGGGGCACTGTTCTGGGCTGGATGGATGCAGTTTGGCGATACCGAACACCCGGTTCCGGTCATTATCGCCTGGAACCTGCTTCTCGGCGGGATCGGCATGGCCATCGGCGAGATTGTTGCGCTCATCCTGTTCAAAACCGGGGTCGTCAAGCGCCGGAATCCAGAACAAACCAGCAAAACAAAACAAGCCGACGACCATGCCCAATAACGACTCCTATTTCCAGACGAGAAAGCCTGCGCTGGGGGCGGTTCTCCTGATCCTGCTGGGCGGGATACTGGTGCCGGTGACATTCGATTACTCGCCAAACATCCTCCCTTCCCTCCTTTCCGGCCTATTCATGGGGTCAGGGGCACTGATCCTGTGGCGGCAGTTGGCGCTTGAGTACCAGGACAAACAGCAACACAACCAGGATAACCAGAAAAAGGAAACAGAAATTGGAAAACGATAACCCCTCACCAACCGAACCAACCCAAATCGCACCCAAACCAGGTACGGCCTTCACGGTCGCCGTATGGGGCATAGGGATGCTCGTCATGCTGGCAATAGGCTATGTGACCATCTGGCCAGGATTGCGTCATGGGGCTACAAACGTGTCCAGCGCGGGCGTTCAAATCAAGGGAGTGGTGGCCATCGACTCCGCCCGCATCTTCAACCAGCGCATCAAGAACTTCATGCAGCACAATGCAGCCAACGGCGACAAACAGAAAACGCTCGACGAGGCCCGAGACTTTGGACAGCGCTTTCATGAGGCTGTTGATGCCTATCGCAAACAGGGCTATCTCGTTATCAACGCCCGCGCCATTCTCGCCGGACCCGAGGGAATCGACAAAACCCAGGAGGTCGCCGGAAAGATGGGAATTACTTTGGACCCAATCGATGCCAACCAGTAAAGCCAGAATCGCCTGGGCCGCGCTTTTTTTTGTGCTGACGATACTGACACTTGCATCGGTGCTAAAATTGAGACTCGGCGTTGATATTCAGGTGCGTCAATGCCTGCCCTTCACACTTTATGTGAACCACCTGACACCGCCAGACCAGATCAGACGCGGACAAATTCTCGGGTTTGTCTCCCACGGGGAAGTGGGTCACGGCTTTGACGGAAAACTGATGACGAAAATGGTGGCCGCTGTGCCCGGCGACACCATCGCCATCAGGCAGGATCAGTTGTATGTGAACGGAATCAAGGTAGGGCAAACCATGGACCTGCTCGATAAACTGCACGAAAAACCCGGCGCTTTCGACCGAACCGAAATCGTCCCGCCGGGGCACGCTTTTTTCATTGGCACCGAACCCCATTCATTTGACAGCCGTTACTGGGGTTTCATTGCATTTCCTGAAATCGTGGCACAAGGCTATCCCGTCCCCGGCTTCGGGCCGGATCAGGCCCAGTTCACCCGCGCTACACTGGGCGGGCTTGTCCAATAATGGCCCCATTCAAAACCAAAACGCTTGCCGCCTGCCTGACGCTGTTCGTCACCACCCTGGCGCTGGCCGACCAGGACACGCCACCGGCCTATTCAAGCGACGCTCCTGTCGCCTCCAGCGCAACCACGGGGTTCTACTCGAACCAGCAGGACGGCTGGTTCTGGTACAAAGACCCGGTGAGCAAACCCGCACCGTCGATAAAGCCTGAAGCCGCCCCAGCGCCAGCAGCACCACCCAAGTCCGACGCGATGGATGTCGCCTGGCTCAGAAAAAAACTGCCCCAGTTGCTTGATGCAGCCATCAACAACCCAACCCACGAGAATGTGGCGGCCTACCTGGCTGTCCAGCGCGTCGTTCTTGACAAGGCGCAACGCTTTGAGGAAGAAGCGCGCATGGTCTCGCTGACCGAGCCGTTGCTGGATCAAACCACCCTCGTTCCGGTGACCGGATACACCAAAAATGCCTTCAACGACACGAATTTCAAGGCCAAGGAAGCAGCGGTTTCCTACCTCGCCAAAAATGTCGGCGGGCTGTTCGTCTTTGTCGATTCGTCCTGCCAGTTCTGCAAGGCCCAGGCGCTCCAGATCAACCAGTTTGCCCGCGATTACGGCTTTGAACTGCGCTACATCACAGTGGACGGAAAAGGCTTCAAGGAGATCGGTAACAACACCCTGCTCAAAGACAACGGCATTGCAGAAAAACTTGGGGTCAAAATCTACCCGACCACTGTTTTTGTAGCCCCCCCCTCGTCCTACCTGATCGTATCCCAGGGCATGATGTCCCAGGCCGACCTCAAGGACCGCCTGCTCATGGCCGCCCAGCACGAACACCTGTTGCCGAAAGAACTTGAAACCCAGGTCAATCCGTGGGACCGGGGCGTGCTGGATACCGCCGACACTCAGCACGGGGCTTCCGACGACCCCACTCAACTCCTGAAAAACATCAAAACCAAACTCGAACCCCATTATGGGAGCCCGTAATGTCCATCCTGAAAAAACCCGTTATTAAGCGCCTGTCCTTGTGCGTGGCCATCGTCATGATCTGCGAATCCACCGCTGATGCCGGGCTTTCAGCCGCCCTGAACGGTATGTTCATGCAGAACTCGACCAGCCCGCAACAGTATGCCTCCATGACCCGTGGCGGCTATACCCTCGGCGGCGCGTCGGCCCACTGGCCCGTCCA
>JAJYQG010000042.1 GCA_021794775.1 Pseudomonadota bacterium | reverse complement strand
ATGATAAAAATCTTGTACAATTCCAGAATACTTAAAAAAATCTTGTTGCAAAAAAGGAAAAATGGACTACTTAGGTTATGAGTTCTTGAGGCGAAACCTGGAACTGAGTGCCTTCCATTTGTTGCGCCCTGCGGTGATCGGTGCGGTATCCCGCATAGAAGACACGGGCGGCCTGCTGTTGGTTCCAAAGACCGTCGCGCCACAATCCGCCGATCCGTTGGCACACATCATGTTCGCCTTAAAGCACGAAGGAACGAACATGCAGGTGCTGGCCGAGGCCATGCCAAGAATCGAAGCCTCAGACCTGCTCCGCGAGTTGCGCAAAGCGCCGACCAGCGCCTACGTCAGAACAGCCTGTTACCTATGGGAGCATTTTACCAAAAAAACGCTCACAGACGTACCTGCCGTATCTGGGCCGACAGCTGAACTGTTCGACCCGGCAAGGTATGTCACCGGGCCTTCGTGCCGCAACTCAAAGTGGCGGGTTGCGTTTAATGGGCTCGGTTCGATGGATTACTGCGTCACCGTTGAAAGAACATCATACCTCCAGAAAGCCATCAAGTCGGACGTTCTTGCGCGCACCAGGGATTTCGTTGGGACTTTAGGCCGCGCCATGACCGACCGCGCTCTGGCCTGGGCGTATCTGCACGAAACGGAAAGCTCTTTTGCCATAGAGCAAGAAAGCCCGAATGAGAGCAAGTCGCAGCTTTTCATCAGCCTGCTCCGCCAAGCGCACGAAAGACGCGAGATTTCAGAAGGATATCTAGTCGAACTACAAAACTCTGTCGTGAACAACAAGTTCGATAAGGCTTCCGGATTCAGGAGTGAGCAGAATTGGCTGCGCGGAGCATTGCGCGGGGCGGCGGGGATAACTTATTTGCCGCCCCCGCCGGATCTCGTTCCCGACCTAATGAAAGAACTGATCTCGTTTGCCAACAACCCGCCGCGAGAAATTGATCCGGTCATCATCGCATCCGTCGTGTCGTTCGGCTTCGTGTACGTCCATCCGTTCATGGATGGCAACGGGCGCCTTTCCCGATTCCTATTCCATCAGGCCCTATGCCAGTCAGGAAGGCTTGACAACGGAATGTTGCTGCCAGTATCTAATGCCATGAAGCGCAACGAATCAGATTACCTGTCTGCACTTCGCGAGTATTCGCAACCCTCGCGCCAACAATGGTCTGCGCGGTGGGTTGATGGCGAACAATACGACTTCAGGTTTAACGGAAAAGCGTCTTCCTACCGGTACTGGAACGCCACGAAACAGGTTGAATTCGGGTATCGAATGGCAGAACAGGCACTCGAGATCGAACTGAAAAACGAAACCGAATTTCTTGCCCGTTACGATCACATCGTTCGATCGATTGACCGCGATTTCGATGTTCGTGGAAACCTGCTGTCAAACCTGGCCATCATGTGCCTGGACAACGACAACAAGATCTCAAACCATCGGCGCAAACAGTTTTTTGGGCAGGTTCCTGAAGACGTGTTTGATGCCATCGAAAAGGCAGCGGGCGAATCCGCCAACCCCTCACCAACATCGGGAACCGTTCGCCAGAAGATGCGCTGACGGATTAGTTTAAACTTTCGTTCTTGGTCGGCTGGTACGGCGAAATTCTTTTTGCAGAACATCGTCGATATGGCGAAATGCTGCGGCAATTTTTTCAATATCTCGCCCGCTTACGCCAAATTCCTCAAAGTAGTTTTTCCATTCTCGCGTGACGCCCCATATCTTCTCGATAGTCTCCAGGCCCTCCAGCAACGAAAGACCGAATCTATCGCACCCAGATAGCGCATTATCCAAGGTTGCAAGCCTTCCGCTTGTACCTACGGACAGATGAAGAGTACGTTCATACGCATGAGACGCCCTTGGCACTACGTCATACAACGGCGAAAGAGCCCACCCTTTTGGAACGTCGTTCCATAAAAACGCATGATTTCGCAAATGATCGTCGTCATTGCTCACCAGGACATTAAACACCATACGCCCAAACAATTCGCGCTGATCATTGCCGACAGACCCGTGGGGCGCAAGCTCTTTGATTTTGTCAGAAATATTCCAGTAACTCGCGTTTCTTGATTCGGATTCGTGACAGCCTATCACGGATAATGCGCTAACCATGTGGCGCCGCCGATGAACCCCGCCGATCATGCTCCTATCAAAACGCCGAATTAACATTGCATTTTTGTCGCCAATACTTTCAAGACGAACTTCCGGCACATTAAGCCCGGCTTCGCGCGCCAATTTTAACGTAGCGACTTCAATGGACGGAATATTGGTTGATTCATCGCGACACGAGAACTTCGCCAACCACAAGTTTCCGTCATCATCCTCGACAGTCGCTTTGGGGCGCATTCCGCCAGAGCCAGCCCCTGCATCAAAAATATCTTCCAGACCGGATGGAACAGAAAGCCCTTGTTCGATTCTTTCTGCGGCCTGCATCAGATAAGCAAGGCGTCGCACGTTGGTTTTTTTGCAAACCGACAGACCTCCGCCACCATCATTAACCCTTACGTCCAATGCGCCCGCGCGCTCATCCCCTGCATTCAAAAGATAATCCGACTCCGGCAACGAATTCGGCGGGACGCGAAGCCGTGCCTCAATCACCCTTCGGCCCCAACCGTCGGGGGAAGCGTCCCGTATCCCACCGAACAAGGCCAGATTGTTTGGGGGCGAAAGCAAAACGGGTTTGTCGGTCAATCTAAGCCCCGTTGGGTCTATTTCAATGCGGTTCGCCCTTTGGAGATACCTTGCGCCATAAGAAAAACGGGAAGCAACGGTTTCAGACCTGTTTTCAGAAAGCAAAAGAAGCCCGGCCGGCACAAACTCGCCGTCAATGTGCGCAAAAACCATCAATTCTTTTTCTTTCGCCATTAGAAATCCAGTCGCTCAAGTTCGTTTTTCGTTAATTCTCTGGCGCGGTGCCGCTTTTCTCTTTGTTCTAGCGCGGCCACCAATACGTCATCGCCAGACAATAAATGCAACAGCGTGCATCCTGGGGCTATTGCGTGCAGATAGCGAAATATCTGCCCAACCGCAATACTTGGCGACCCGTTTTCGATCATGCTTGCGGTTTTTCTGGAAATGCCAGCACGCTCCGCCGCCTCGGATTGGACAATCCTTCTGGCAATCCGAAACCGCGCAAGCCTCTGTCCAATGTCAGTCAACTGACCGGCCAGTTCTTCGGAAAGAGTGTAGGTTTGTTTTGTTTTCATGCGAACGATTATACGCGAGCAAACCGCTCTCGTCAACCAAAAAGCATCATATTTTACCCATTATTCGGATTTTGATTCTTTTAAGTAACATCGTTTACCGCATACGGAATTTTCTTGAACTGGTTTCTTTGTTTTCCAGAAATTGATCAACCTCGCCGGCTGGATATAAGTCTGGAAACAGAGAGCCGACGGCAACCATCGGGAATCCGGCCCGAACTCGCCCTTTCGGTCCGTCAGACACCAGAAAACCCTCTTGCACCAAAGCGCCGAGAACATCTCTGGCCGCCCGCTCCGACAATCCGGTAAGCGCCCCAGCCTTCATTCGCTCAAAAGATCCGGCGCTGAGCGCGTGAACGTAGAGATTGGCAGACCCGGTATGAAGATCAGTTCTGACGCGATGAAAATACCCGCGCGCCCTGGCCGCAAGGTTTTCGAGCGAGAACATGCGCCCCATAAATTCAGACTGATCAATGGCTGTCCTAATCTCGTACTTAACCAGTTCGCCCAAGGAGCGCTCAGAAAGGTTTCCTCGCCCATCAAGGTCACCTTGCCTCGGCTGGTCAGCCATCGCAAGAAACGACTTGTATTGCTGCGATGTCTTGGCAAAACCTCTGGACATTGACCACAAACCGGATTCATTGAGCCCACACGCGCTCAACATTGAGTCCAGCAAGATGCGCGCCACCCTCCCGTTGCCATCAGGGAAAGGATGTATCCAGACAAACCGGTGATGTGCAATCATTGATGCCACAATGGCGTTCAAGCGGGATATGCCACCCATGGAGGCGTTTGCCAAACTCTTTCCGTACGCATCATCAAATCGCGACAAAAAACGCTCCAGGGCTTCGTGTGACGGTGCGACGTGCTTCCCGACAACAACATCGGACTTCCTGATTTCTCCCGGAACGATGCCGCCACCATCGGATTCCGAAAGGTGTTCGTAAAAAACGCGATGAATCCGTTGTGCGAACGAAGAAAGTCGCACACCCGCAACCTGGTGCGATCTGGCCCATTGCCACGCGGCAATGTGAGCGACCGCCAAGCCGCGAAGGTTTGCGCTGTCGGCATTACCCGCGTCTTCTCGCAAAGCATTTTCAATGTCCAGCGGTTTGGTGTTGGCCCCCTCGATCAGATTGCTGTAGTAGCAATTCATTCCGGCCACGAGCCGGCTGATTTCCTCGGCAGACTCCTTTGAAACCAAGCCTTCCAGCCTGGACGAAGATTCAACAAGATCTGATGCCAGGCCGATGATCTCGAGGTATGCCGGACGGGAATCGCCGATCAACAAAGGTTCCATCTGGTTTGGGGCTGTAAACATCGCTTGCGCTATTAACTCAAAGTTATTGCCGATAACAATGCCGATAAAAAACCATTCACATCAATACACTTTGCATTGTATCACAAAAAAATTGCCGATCCTCACTTTCCCGAGCGCTCCCTTGCCACACGCACCATGTTCGAGTAATAATTACGAATGATACCAAACTTCAAGGCAGCACAATAGGTCTTGGAATTAATTTCGTAATCGGAAGTAGTTATGGCCGCCGCTTGCTGCGCTGCCGGTCATCACACATGCCGTCAAATATGGCGACGGCAACCCCTGAACAAACAGCCTTGACGGCTTGCCAGTCATGCCATCGCCGGTCGAGGTTCTTGTATTCGCTGAGATCGGTTTCTTCCAGATCGTATGGCAGCGCGTTGGCAAGCTGGATCTGCAATTGTTGCAACGGCGATTCGTTATTATCCTGCCGGTAGATCCTGTCGAACGGCCTGAGCGCCATGGCAACGCCGTCAGCACCAAGGTGATCTGCCAGGGCCGCAAAGTCAATATAGTCGCGCGTGGCGTTGCGCTTTAGGATGAGCAGCCCCTTGACGCGCAAAATCTCGCCCTCGGTGGGTACCGTGATTCGAGCCCCGCCACATTCCACCACCTTTGTTTCCAAAGGCTCGTCGCGGATGAGTTGGCGAATCCCTGTTTCGATGCCATCAAGGCTTCCCAGGATTTGCACGGGGCGCTTTACGCGGGCAGTTTTCCAACCAGCAACCGACTCGAGTTTGGACAGCACCTCGTCGTCGAAGCGATAGCGTAAATCGATCATTACATGATCGGCGTCGCGCGAAAAGCGGTGCTCCGCATGGATTGCCGACGCCGTTCCGCCGACCAGCACAGCATCCGGCAAAACGCGCTGAAGGTGCGCGGCAGACGACAGGACAAGCTCCCAGTCAGGCAGCTGGGCGGCGGGCTTCGACATAGTTCATCCAGAAGTGATAGCGTTGAGCATAGGGGTTTGAAACGTAATGAGCGCAAATTTTCGCCACCTTTTCCAATGTGGTGGGGTCATCCAGGACCGCTTGACGAAGTTCAAACCAATCCTCCATGCGCCCGCGCGAGATTACGTCGTCGATGGCGGCAAGGGTGAAGCGGTGATGGGTCAGGTGGCGGTGTTGCATCCTTTCATTGTACGCAAACAAGCATCAAAAGTCAATAAAACGCTTGACCAATATCCGTTAGTCTGGTATAATTATCTGTGCCGATTTTTCGGCGCGACGTTTTTGATCGGAATACGCGTCAAACCTCGCCTTTTAGGGCGGGGAAGGATAGCGCGGGCGCCGCAGGCGTCCTTGTTTTGAAGTAGACATTGTATCGTAACC
>JAJYQG010000204.1 GCA_021794775.1 Pseudomonadota bacterium | reverse complement strand
CGCTGGCGTTTTGGTCCGTTTGAGGCATGGCTCGTGAGCCCCCATTATCATCGTTTCCACCATGGCATAGGAACCGGCAGCGAAAGTGGCGAGCAAAGCTGCAACTTTGCCGTGCTGTTCCCCATCTGGGATATTCTGTTTGGCACCGCCAATTTTTCCCGGAGCACTCCGCCCACCGGAATTGGCGATCAACTCGAAGGTCGGGATTACGGGTCAGGTTACTGGGCTCAGCAATGGCTTGGTTTGAAGCGCTTGGCAACGGCTGCCAGAGAAGGCAAGGCGTGACGCGGCCCCCCCCCCTGGAGCCGCGTCGATACAATCGACCTAGTTCAGCATCAACTGGTTCAGTCGTTTGACGAAGCGGGCCGGATCTTCCAGCTGCCCCCCTTCCGCCAGCAAGGCCTGGTCAAACAACAACTCGCTCCATTCAGCCACCCGTTGGGCATCGGTGTCGAGCTTGAGACGCAGAATCAGACGATGATCCGGGTTGATCTCCAGAATGGGTTTGGAGGTAGGAATACTCTGTCCCACCGACTTCAGGAAACGGGACATATTCCCCGAGAGATCCCCTTCCTCCACCACCAAGCAAACGGGTGATTCGGTCAGACGGTGGCTGACGCGCACACTCTTGACCCGTTCACCCAGGGCATTCGTCATGATCTCCAGCAACGGCTTAAGGGTTTCAGCATCCGGGGTATCCACCTTGGGCGATTCAACCCCCAGTTTGCCGAGATCCAGGTCTCCCTTCGCCACGGATTGCAATTTCTTGCCCTCGAAACTTTCAAGATGGGAGACAACCCATTCGTCGACACGGTCGGCAAGCAACAATACTTCAACACCACGGGAGCGGAAAATTTCCAGATGCGGACTGTTTTTGGCCGCCACAAAGCTTTCGGCCGTCACGTAATAGATCGCGTCCTGCCCATCCTTCATACGACCGATATAATCTTTGAGGGACTCGGTTTGCTCCGACTTGTCGCTGTGGGTGCTGGAGAAACGCAACAGTCCAGCCCATTTTTCGCGGTTGGCAAACTCTTCACCCGCTCCTTCCTTGAAAGCACGACCGAACTCATCCCAGAATTGTTGATACTTATCCTTCTGGTTCTCGGCCAAGTCTTCCAGCAAAGCCAAAACCTTGCGCGTGCAACCGGCACGAATCGTGTCGATATCCTTCGATTCCTGCAAAATCTCACGGGAAACGTTGAGCGGCAAATCGGCAGAATCGATCACCCCGCGTACGAAACGCAGATACTGGGGCAACAGCTTTTTGGCATCTTCCATGATGAAGACACGCTGGACATAAAGCTTGATGCCATGACGCGGGTCACGGTCCCACAGATCAAAGGGCGCCCGCGCGGGAACGTACAGCAATTCGGTATATTCTTGCTTGCCTTCCACACGGGCATGGCTCCACGCCAAGGGGTCCTCAAAATCGTGGGACACATGCTTGTAGAATTCACGGTACTGTTCATCGGTGATCTCGCTCTTGGAGCGCGCCCACAATGCATTGGCCTGATTCAGCGTCTCGATTTCAGGCACATCGACAACCTGCTCCTCCCCTTCCTTGGCGGGCAAAGGATCCTTCTCCATGCGGATGGGCAACTGGATATGGTCTGAGTAGCGGCGCACGATGCTGCGGATACGCCAGGCGTCGAGAAAATCGTTTTCTCCTTCCTTGAGATGCAAGGTCACCGTGGTACCACGTTCGGGCACCTCCACATCCTCAATGGTAAAAGAGCCATCGCCCTGAGATTCCCAGCGCACCCCTTCGGCCATCGAAGCACCCGCCCGTCGGGTCACCAGCGTCACCTTGTCGGCGACGATGAACGCCGAATAAAAACCTACCCCGAACTGGCCGATCAGGGCAGAATCACGGGCCTGATCACCCGACAGTTTTTGCAGAAATTCCTTGGTTCCGGAGCGTGCGATCGTGCCAATATTGGCGATCACTTCCTCACGGGACATACCCACGCCGTTATCCCGAATGATCACGGTGCGCGCTTCCTTGTCCAGCGAGAGATGAACGGCGAGATCGGGATCGGACTCCAGCAATGCAGCGTTTTGCAAGGCTTCAAAACGCAATTTGTCGCAAGCATCGGAAGCATTGGAAATCAGTTCACGCAAAAAGATTTCCTTGTTGCTGTACAACGAATGGATCATCAGTTGCAACAGCTGTTTGACTTCCGTCTGGAAACTCAGTGATTCTTTATGGCTCATGGCGTCATCATTTCCCTGGTTGAACACGATGCGCCTGATATGGGGATGATCTTCGTCTTTTCAAGAGGAACAGAACGACTTAAACCACAACAATCCCGAAACCGTCTTGGCATCGCAAATACGTCCCGACCGTATCCAGTCGTACGCTTCTTCGAGCGGAACGGCCATGGTCTCGAGAAATTCCTCATCATCCCGGCAAGGCGCTTCGTAGGAGAGATCACGGGCCAGAAAGAAGGTAATCTGTTCCGTGGAATAGGCAATGCACAGATCCAGGCAAGCCAGTTTCTGCCAGGTTTGGGCACGGTAGCCTGTTTCTTCGAGCAGTTCTCTTTGAGCGGTCGACAGTGGGTCTTCACCCAAGTCAAGCTTGCCCGCCGGTATCTCGAAATAATGGCGCCGGTGCGGGTATCGAAATTGGTATTCGAGCAACACCGTACGCTCGTCCAACAACGGAATGATGGCCGCGGCACCGTTGTGACGAATGTATTCCCGCCCCGCTTCCTTGCCATTGGGCAAGCGCACGCGGTCCTGATAGACCTTCAGCAACTCTCCACGATACGGACATGCGGATGAAAGGGTCGTCTCGGTAAAATCGGGCAGGCCCTCATCCGTCCATACCCCACCCTCAAGGGTCTTCATACCCGCAGAGATTGGGCAATGGATGCGGTACAAAGATCGATCAAAGGCTGAGGCATTATGCCCAACCCAAGAAGGGCAAGGCCGTTGATGCTCAGCAGCAGTCGATGATCGCTTTCGCCAGCCAGAGGCGTCACATCATCGGGCTCATCCATGTACATCAATTTGATGACGCGCAGGTAATAGAATGCGCCAATCAGCGACATCAAGACGGCCAATACCACCAACCAGGTCAACCCCGCATCCAGGGCTGCGCTGAGCACAGAAAGTTTGGCAAAAAACCCAGCCGAAGGTGGAATGCCGGCCATCGAAATCATGATCAGCAGCATCACAAAGGCATACCAGGGACTGCGTTTGTTGAGTCCCTTGAGGTCAACCAACTCTTCCGCTTCGAAACCGTGGCGACTCATCAGCATCATCAAACCGAAAGCAGCCAAGCTCATCAGCACATAGGTCACGATGTAAAACATGGCCGAAGCATAGCCTCCCAGGGTGCCCGAGAGAATACCCAGCAACAAAAAACCCATATGGGATATGGTGGAATAGGCCAGCATGCGCTTCAGGTTGGTCTGCGCAATGGCGGTAACATTGCCCAACAGCATAGACAGCACGGCCACGATGATGAGCATGGACTGCCAGTCGGGCAGCATCGGGCCCATGGCTCCAGCCAACAGTCGCATAAAGAAGGCAAAGGCCCCAATCTTGGGCGCGGACGTTACAAACAGCGTCACTGCCGTGGGTGCCCCTTCATAGACGTCAGGAACCCACATGTGGAAAGGCACGACCCCCAGTTTGAACGACAATCCGGCCACCATAAACACCAGTCCCAACACCAGGATGCCAGGATCGGCATTGCCTTGGGCAATGCTGTTGGCGACTTCGGCCATCTGCAACGATCCCGTCGCGCCATAAACCATGGAAAGCCCATACAACAGCATGCCAGAGGCCAACGCCGCCAGCACAAAGTACTTCATCGCCGCTTCGGTGGCTACGGCGGAATCCCTTCTCAAGGCGATCAAGGCACATAGCGACAAGGACAAAAGCTCCAGGCCAAGATACAACACCAGGAAATGATTGGCCGAAATCATCACCATCACGCCCAGAAGCGCAAACAAAATCAGCACAAAGAACTCGCCTTTGAAGAGATCACGGCTCTGGATGTACTCACGCGAATAAGCCAGCACAAAAGACACGGCCAGCACGGCAATCATTTTCAGAGAGCGGGCCAGAGGATCATCCACGAAAGAGCCGTGAAACGTTGTCACCACCTGACCCATGGCGCCCACAAACAGAAATCCGGCCGTTCCGACCAGAGCCAGCTGGGCATAGGCATAGGTTAGGAAGCGTTTCGATTCGGCGATGAAAATATCGGCAATCAACAATGCCGACAACGCCGTCAGAAGAAATATCTCTGGGTAAGCGGGAACCAGATTGGGCGGGACGAAGGGCATTGTTACTCCATCAGAACTTGGGGGTCGAAGCCTGCTCTAGCAGCTGCAGGACAGAAGCGTGCATGGGTTCCGAGAAGAGCTTGGGGTACAGCCCCATTCCCAGGACCAACAACGCCAAAATGGCCAGAAACACAAACTCGCGGGCAGAAATGTCTTTGAGGGCGGCCACGGCAGCGTGGGTTACCTCGCCGAACACCACGCGCTTGACCATCCACAGCGTATAGGCCGCACCCAGTACCAAGGTTGTCGCCGCCAGCGCAGCGTACCAGAAGTTCACCTGGACGGCAGCCAAGGTCACGATGAATTCGCCGATGAATCCGCTGGTTCCGGGCAATCCGGCGTTGGCCATGGCAAACAGCATCATGAATACCGCAAACTTTGGCATGGTATTGGCAACACCGCCGTAATCGGCAATCTGCCGCGTATGCATACGATCGTACAACACCCCGATGCAGAGAAACATCGCACCCGAGACAAAGCCATGAGAAATCATTTGCAGCAGACTTCCTTCCAGCCCCATGGGGTTGAACAGAAAAATACCGAGGGTGACAAAACCCATATGGGAAATGGACGAATAGGCCACCAGTTTTTTCATGTCTTGTTGCACCAGCGCTACCAAACCGATGTACACCACGGCGATCAGCGACAGGGTGATCATGACCCCTGACAAGGCATGGCTGGCGTCGGGTGTGATCGGCAAATTGAACCGCAAGAAACCATAAGCCCCAATCTTCAGCGTGATCGCCGCCAGGATCACCGAACCCCCGGTGGGTGCTTCTACGTGCGCATCCGGCAACCAGGTATGCACGGGCCACATGGGGACTTTGACCGCAAAGGACATGAAGAAAGCGATGAAAATGAGTATTTGAACGCCAAGAGGCAAGGCAACAGCCTGAAACTTGAGAATGTCAAAGGTGCCTCCCGCTTCGAAATACAGGTAGATGAAAGCAGCAAGCATCAACAACGAACCCAACAGGGTATACAGAAAGAATTTGATCGAGGCATAAACACGCCGCGGCCCGCCCCAAACCCCGATGATGAGGTACATCGGAATCAGCATCGCTTCGAAAAAAACGTAGAACAGAATGGCATCCAGGGCAGCAAAAACGCCATTGATCAAGCCGGACATAATGAGGAACGCGGCCATATACTGGGCCAGGCGCTTCTCGATGACGATCCAGCCGGCGATCACCACCAGTATGGTCATGAAACTGTTGAGCAGAATGAACCAGAGAGAAATGCCATCCACCCCGAGGTGATAGGTGATGTTGAAGGCGGGAATCCAGCGGGCAATTTCCTCAAACTGCATGGACGGTGATGCGTTGATAAAGCCGGTGTAGAGCGGTACGGTCACCAGGAACCCCAAAATGGCCCCCACCAGCGCCACACCCCGGGTCACGCCGAGCTGATTGTCACGGCCCAGCGCCAAGACCAGGATCCCGGCAAAAATGGGGACCCAGATGCTCAAGGATAGTAAATGGTTTGCAGTCATGGATTCCGTCCAGTTACGCCTTGATGAACCATAGGCTCATCAGAAAAAACACACCAAAAATCATGCCGAATGCGTAGTGATAGATGTACCCCGTCTGGACGC
>JAJYQG010000207.1 GCA_021794775.1 Pseudomonadota bacterium | reverse complement strand
TCGGGCGCATAAGGGAAGTTCTGATCGACGCCTTGACGCCGGAAGGTGGTGCGCTGGGAAGAACGGCTTCCGATGCGCCGGACATCGATGGCCTGGTGCTGTTGGCCAATGGATCGGGCCTGCGCGTTGGCACAAGGGTCAAGGTGCGCATCGAGGCAGCGACGGCCCATGATTTGGAGGGAGTGGTGCAGCCATCATGAGCCTACGCCGCAAGCAGTGGGTGGTGCCCGGTTTGCTGCCGCTCCTGCCGGCCCGGGATGTCCCCCGTTTGCCAATTCTTGACTGGTCCTGGAGTCGCGGCGATGTGACGCATTTTGCCACGGCGCCGACACTGGCCGAATGGCCTCCCGGGGCACCGCGAACTTCCCGCGCCCGCGCCCTGGCCGCCGCAGCTGGCCTGCTGAGCTTTGCGCGTCAGTGGCTCATCGCGGAGCCGATTCACCTTCATGTCGAGGGCGATGGTCTCATTCTGCACGATGCTCATGTGCTTGCTTTGAGCGCAGATGAAGCCAGGTCTTTTTGTTGCCATCTTGACGAGCATTTTGCGCCGGAAGGGTTGAGATTCTTTCCCGTTCGTCCCGGTGAATGGCTGGTGGGCGCCATGGAGCCGCTAGCGCTCGTCACCACGGCTCCGATCGCGCGCCTGGGTCGTAGCATCGATGGATATCTGCCCGAAGGTCTGCACCGCGATGTGTGGCTGGCCCGTTTCAACATGGCCCAAATGGTGTTGCATGAGCATCCGCTCAACCTTGCCCGGCGCGATGCCGGCCAACGGGTGGTCAGCGGAGTCTGGTTCTGGGATGAAGACAGCACGCAGCAGGGCCAGGAAACCCTGTTGACCCTGCGTCACCTGTCGGCTTATGGTGATGGGGAGGCTTGGACTGAAGCGGCCCGTCATTTTGAGCAGGAGCTTTGGGCACCGGCCGTGGCTGAGCTCCTCGACGGCAAACTCGATTCTCTCGGGTTGGTGGCCCTGGAAGGCTGTGGAGCGGCCCAGCTGGAGCTGCGTCGTGCTCACCGGTGGCGCTGGTGGCGCTCGACACGCTCGATGCTGGATGCGGCCGCCGTCGTCGCGCTATAATTCCATGTTTTGGTGAAGAGAACAGCGAGCCATGGAAGCCGAACAACTGAACAGTTTGCAAACCCTGCAGCAAGACCTGACGCTTCGGCTTCAGGATCTTCGGGGGTATCTTTGACTACGATGCCAAGGTTGAACGGCTGAAAGAGGTCATCCGCCAGGGGGAGGATCCTCAGGTTTGGCAGGATGCGGCCAAAAGCCAGGAGTTGGGGCGCGAACGCAAGTTGCTGGAGGAAGTGACTTCTACCTGGGAGAACAGTCACCGTGCGCTGGACGAAGGCAAGGAACTCTTTGATTTGGCGCTGGCTGAAGGGGATGAGGAAACCTTGGAGGCCGTGGCGAGCGATCTGGGCGAAATCGAGAAAAGTGTGGCGGGTATGGAGTTTCGCCGCATGTTTTCCCATCCGTTGGACCCGGCCAACGGGTTTCTCGACATTCAGGCGGGTTCGGGGGGGACCGAGGCCCAGGACTGGGCTGCCATGTTGTTGCGCATGTACGTGCGATACGCGGAGCGCAGGGGCTTTGCCGTTGAGGTGTTGGAAGAATCCCCGGGTGAAGTGGCAGGCATCAAGAGTGCTTCCTTGAAGCTGAGTGGCAGTTATGCTTATGGTTACCTGCGTACCGAAACCGGCATTCATCGGTTGGTGCGCAAGTCTCCCTTCGATTCCGGCAACCGCCGCCATACCTCCTTTGCTTCGGTGTTCGTCTACCCTGAGGTGGATGAGTCCATCGAAGTGGAAATCAACCCGGCTGACCTGCGCATCGATACCTTCCGTGCTTCGGGGGCGGGGGGGCAGCATATCAACAAGACCGATTCGGCGGTGCGCATCACCCATGCGCCTTCCGGTATCGTGGTTCAATGCCAGAATGACCGCTCTCAGCATCGCAATCGCGCCGAAGCCATGGCCATGCTCAAGTCCAAGCTCTACGAAGCTGAGCTGCGCAAACGCACCGCTGAAAAGCAGGCCATGGAAGACAGCAAAACCGACATCGGCTGGGGCCATCAAATCCGCTCTTATGTGCTCGATCAGTCGCGCATCAAGGACTTGCGCACCGGTTTCGAAGTGGGCAATACGCAGGCGGTGCTGGACGGTGATCTCGAAGGGTTTATCGAAGCCAGTCTGAAACAGGGGGTGTGACCGTGCACGAGGATGAGAATGCGCTGATTCAGGAACGACGGGCCAAACTGCGGGCTCTGCGCGCCGCTGGCGTAGCGTTTCCCAATGATTTTCGCCGTCGCGATGAGGCGGACACTTTGCAACAACGCTATGCTGCCTTGGAAGAAGAAGCTTTGGCGGGCATGACGGTAGAGGTGGCCGTGGCCGGTCGTGTGATGCTCAAACGCATCATGGGCAAGGCCAGCTTTGTGACGTTGCAGGACGGATCGGGACGCATCCAGATCTTTCTGCAGCGCGATGGGTTGGGTGATGAGGTTTATCAGGCGTTCAAACAGTGGGACTTGGGCGATATCGTGGGGGTTACCGGGACACTGTTCAAAACCCGTGCCGGTGAGTTGACGGTGCGGGCAGTTGCCGTGCGCTTGCTGGTCAAGTCGCTGCGCCCCTTGCCGGAAAAGTTTCACGGTTTGACCGATCAGGAGCAAAAGTACCGTCAGCGTTACCTCGATCTGATCACCAATGAGGGTTCCCGTCGCGTATTTGTGCAGCGTAGCCTCATCGTTCAGGCGATACGCCAGTTTCTGGTGGAGCGGCGTTTTCTCGAAGTTGAAACCCCGATGATGCATCCCATCCCCGGTGGCGCCTCGGCCCGTCCTTTTGTGACCCATCACAATGCGCTGGATTGTGAGCTGTATCTGCGCATTGCGCCCGAGTTGTACCTCAAACGTCTGGTGGTCGGTGGCATGGAGCGGGTGTTTGAGATCAATCGCAATTTTCGCAACGAAGGATTGTCGACGCGCCATAATCCCGAGTTCACCATGATCGAGTTTTATGCGGCCTACCTCGACTACCGTGACCTGATGGACCTGACCGAAACCATGCTGCGTCATGTGGCTCAAACGGTGCTGGGTACGACGCGCATCGCTTATGGTGGGCGCACCCTCGATCTCGCGCAGCCGTTTCATCGGCTTACGCTGGCGCAGGCGTTGGAGCAGTACCATCCCGACTACCGTGGCAGAATGACCCTGCGTGAGGTGCTGGTGCAGGAGTTGACCCGACTGGGCCATCCCCCGTTGCCCGAGGCAACGTTGGGCAGTTTGCAGTTGGCGTTGTTCGAGGAGACCACGGAAGCCCTGTTGTTCGAGCCCACCTTCATCGTCGATTATCCGGCGGAGGTATCGCCCCTGGCTCGGCGCAGCGATAGGCATCCCGAGATCACCGAACGTTTTGAGCTCTTCGTGGTTGGCCGCGAGCTGGCCAATGGCTTCTCCGAGCTCAACGACGCCGAGGACCAGGCGGAACGCTTCTTGGCTCAGGTGCGCCAGAAGGAGGCGGGAGATCAGGAAGCCATGCATTACGACGCCGATTACATTCGCGCATTGGAGTTTGGTTTGCCGCCAACGGCCGGCGAAGGCATTGGCATCGATCGTTTGGTGATGCTGTTGACCGACAGCCCTTCGATCCGCGACGTGATTCTCTTCCCCCAGATGCGTCAGGAAGCTTCTTGAAAGCCTTTGAGCTGAAGGTCGGGTTGCGCTATACGCGGGCCAAGCGGCGCAACCATTTCATTTCCTTCATTTCGCTGATTTCGATGGCGGGCATTGCTTTGGGTGTGGCTGCCCTGATCGTCGTGCTGTCGGTCATGAATGGTTTTCAGAAAGAAATGCGCGAACGCATTCTGGGTGTGGCTTCCCATGTCCAGATTTTTTCCACCGGATCTTCGTTGACCGATTGGCCGCAGGTGGCACAGGAAGCGCAACGCAATCCCGAAGTGGTGGGAACGGCTCCCTATGTGAGCGGTCAAGGCATGCTGGCCAACGATGATCTGGTGCAGGGCACCATGGTTCGAGGCATTTTGCCCGATCGGGAAGTGCAGGTCGCCGACCTCGATCAGCATATGGTCCAGGGCCGGATGAGCGACCTCAAACCCCATGAATTTGGCATGGTGCTGGGGCAAGAGCTGGCCCAGGCGCTGCATGTCAAAGTAGGCGACCGGGTGGTGCTGATCACCCCTCAAGGGCAGGTGACGCCAGCGGGTATGTTGCCGCGCCTGCGTCAGTTCCATGTGGTCGGTTTGTTTCATGTGGGGATGTACGAGTACGACAGCGGCTTGGCTCTGATCCATATGAACGATGCCCAGGCGCTGTTCCGTTTGGGAGATGGGGTGACGGGTGTGCGCCTCAAGCTGCGCGACCTGATGCAAGCGCCCCGGGTGGCCCATGAGCTTGCAAGAACTTTGACGATGGATGCCTGGTTGACCGACTGGACCCAGGAGCATGCCAATTTGTTTCGTGCCGTAGCGCTGGAGAAAACCATGATGTTCATCATTCTGTTGCTCATCGTGGCGGTGGCGGCCTTCAACATCGTGTCGACGCTGGTGATGGTGGTGACCGACAAACAAGCGGATATTGCCATCTTGCGTACCCTGGGCGCAGCACCAGGCAGCATTCTGGTGATTTTCATGATTCAGGGTGCCTTGATCGGCGTCATCGGTACTGCCCTGGGTGTATCCCTTGGGGTGGTGACGGCCCTCAATATTCGGGTGATCGTACCCTTCATCGAAAAACTGTTTGGCGTCCATTTTTTGTCGCCGCAGATTTATTTTATTTCCGAGTTGCCCTCCGATCTTCAGCGCGGGGATGTGATCACGATTGCGTTGACGGCCTTGGTGCTGACGTTGCTGGCAACCCTCTACCCAAGCTGGCGTGCCGCCCGTGTGCAACCGGCCGAGGCCTTGCGCTATGAGTGATGAACTGCTGGTTTGTCGTGGATTGAAGCGGCATTTTGGTTTGAATGCCAGTGAAGTCCCGGTTTTGCGTGCCGTCGATTTGACGTTGAAACGGGGCGAACAGGTGGCCATTCTGGGTGCCTCGGGCAGTGGAAAAAGCACCTTGCTGCATGTGTTGGGTGGATTGGATCGGGCCGATGGTGGCGAGATCACCCTGCTGGGGCGCCAGCTCAACGGTCTTGGTGAACGTGAAACAGGGCGCTTGCGCAACCGGCACATGGGTTTTGTGTATCAGTTTCACCATTTGCTGGCCGAGTTTTCTGCTTTGGAAAACGTCATGATGCCTTTGGCCATCGGCCGTGTTCAACCCCGGGAAGCGCGCGACCGCGCGGCGTCCATGCTGCAAGCGGTGGGGCTCGGTCATCGTCTCGATCACCGCCCCGGTGAATTGTCGGGTGGAGAACGGCAACGGGCGGCCGTGGCACGGGCCATGGTGACACGCCCTTCGCTGGTGCTGGCCGATGAACCGACCGGCAATCTCGATCGCCAGACCGCGCAACAGGTGTTCGATCTGATTTTGTCCCTCAATCGGGAAGTGGGGGCGGGGCTGGTGATGGTCACCCACGATCTCGAACTGGCCTCGCGGACGGACCGTCGCTACCGCTTGCTGGATGGTATTTTGACGGCCGATTGAGATCTTATTGGCGATACGCGGATTCGACGCCGGGTACCGATTGCAGGGCCTTGAGGGTGCGCGACAGCTGTTCCAGGCTGTCAATTTGAATGGTAAAGCGCATGCGTGCCTGGTTGCCGTGGGTTTGGGTGTTGACGGCACTGACGTTGACTTTCTCGCGCATGAAGGCATCGGAAATGTCGCGCAGCAAGCCCTGACGGTCCTGTGCCAGGACCCCGACGTCGGCGCTGAAAGCGCGAGGCGTATTCTCTAACCCCCAACTGACCGGCACCAGACGTTGCCATTGCTGACTGGTCAAGG
>JAJYQG010000072.1 GCA_021794775.1 Pseudomonadota bacterium | reverse complement strand
GTCTGAGCTGAAAGCCAGACAGGGCTCTGCCGATGCAAGATTTCCCATGCCAGAAAGGTCTGGGTTTGTCGATGAAATGGTTAAAGTTTGGGCACCGAGCGCATGGAAATCCGAGTACCATGATCTGCGTCAGGATGCCGGTCAAAATTCGAAGAAGGAGAACCCCTGATGTCCGAGCAAAGCGTGTCCCTCGATCCCAGAATCAACGATCCTGAGTACACTACCTTTACCCTGTTGTTTGTTTACGCTTGCATCACCTATGCCATCATTGGTTTCTCATGGGGTGCCCTTATGGGCGGCATCCCGGCTTTCCGTATGTTTGTCGACTCAGCACCGCATGGTCATCTTATCTTGCTAGCCCATGGCCATATCAATCTCCTGGGTTGGGTTGAAATGGCCATTTTCGGCGCCATCTACTACTTTGTTCCACGTCTGGTCAATCGCCCTATTTACAGCCTCAAACTGGTCAAGATTCATTTCTGGATGCACAACATCGGACTGATGGGCATGGTCGTATTGTTTTCCATAGCAGGCAGCATAGGCGGCTATGATCCTGGCCCCGATATCGAGAAAACCGTTACCCACCTCATGGGCGGGGTCGGTTTCTTTGGTACCTTGGTACTGCTGGCCAACATCATCTGGGGTTATAATATTTTCAAGACTGGGAAACACGGAGCTTAAGCCCCATGAACCGATACGCATCTCGACTTGGCCTCTTGCTTGGCGTGCTGCCTCTTGTGCTGCTGACCGCGTGCGGTCAGCAGGGTTCTGGGCTGACGGTGGGCAGCACGGCACCAAAACTGGCCACGAAGACCTTGGCCGATGTTGGTGGAGACCTTAGCCGCATGACCACATACCGACAACCGGATGAGCGTATGTACCGTTATTCCCTTGATAAGGCTTTGGCAACAGGAAAACCCATCCTGCTTGAGTTTGCCACGCCGGGCCATTGTTCCATATGCGATCGGCAGCTTCAGATCACCAAATCTTTGCTGGATAAATATCAACCCAACGTGCTGTTCCTCCATATGGACCAGTATGAAAACCCTGAAGCTTTCAAAGCCTACAGGGTTATGGGAGATCCCTGGACTTTTGTCATCGACGCCAAAGGGGTGGTGCGCTATCAACAGCCAGGACCGATGCTTTATCAAGAAATGGATGCTGCCATCCGGGCGGTTCTCCCAAGTCCCAAACAGGCTGCTCTAAACTGAGCCTGCATGGCATCAAGTTTTTTATTTCACCTTCATCTCCAGGAAATCACCCGTATGCTCAGATCGTTTGAACTCAAACAGGATCGCCGCGGCATGTTTTGGGATCTCCTGCTTTATGTCCCTACCGTTGGCGCATTGGGCGGATTCGGCATGAGTTCCTGGTATGCAAAAAACGAAGATCTGGCCTACTTGCTCTCCTTCCTTGCCTGTTTTTTCTTGCTGGCAGGAAGCAATCGCATTCTCAAGACACGCCTGATGTTGCTGCCCAGCTCACCGGTGCGCATCGAAGCCGACCCTCAGCTACCCTGCGTCCGTCTGCTGCAAAAAGATGGGAAACGCCTTGAATTGTTGAAAAACATCAAGGTTCACAAAGAAGTTTCAGGGCGATCGGTTGGTCTCACCGGACTCAGCGCTGAAGGCAAGTTGCTCCAGTTCATTTTTCACAAAGGTCAATTTGTACTGGAGCGAGACTATCTTGCTTTGCTTGAAATGTTCAAAAAACCTTAGAAATTCCCATCTTCACTTGCGTCTGCGGATAACGTCCCACGCCATCAGCCCGATCACACTCGCCACCGTAGCACACGCCATCCCCATGTAACGGTATTCCTGCTCTGGCGGAATAAGACCTCCGACCAGCATGTGAACCGTGTACGCCGTCAAAAACATGGAGCTCATGGAAACAACCAGATAAACCAAAGCTTCACGGGCAGGAACCTTCATTTGATGGGGTCTCCTGGAGCCGGAGGCGCTGGTTCCTCAAGCGCTGGCTGTGGCTTGGCAGGATCGAGTCGTGGGGCTTTAATGGCCAACATGACCCCCCCTTGTTGCAGTGATTGTGTTTCAACCTCGTTGCCCAGCAAGGACAGGTTACGCACCAAACCGATATTGCCAGAATCCCCTGGCGTCAGAATCAGATGAGTCAAACCCTTCATCATGGCCAACTGGCTTCCCGCATCTTTCGTCACCGGAGGAAGTGGTAAGGCATCGCAACGGCAAGCCATCATGGTACGCGCCGGCCATTGACTGGCCACGCGAATCCGCGGTTCTGGCGCATGGGCCTTTTCAGCCGCCTCGCGTTCTTGCTCCACCGTAAGGGCCATGGTCTGAATCAACTGATCCTGAGCTGTCAACATCTGTTGGCGACCATACTCGTACCAATCTCGATCGCTCTGCATGGCCACGGTCGAAACAAAAAACAGCAACAACAGCACCCATCCCCGTTGCTTTGCAAAACCCAGGCGCAACGCACCCCAAGCCAATACACCTTCCAGGCCCATATACAGCAACAGTGTCATCCCCAGCAGGACAAAGGTGGCATCACCGTTGAGCAACGACACCAAGGTTCCCCACCATAAACAACGTCCCAACAGGGTCAACTGGGCAACCTTGCGCCGACTCAACAGGGTCCATGCCAGAAGAAACAGCAGCAAGGCCACAAGTAAACCGTTCAAAAAGGTTAGATCACTGCCCTCATACTCAGAAAAATGGTGCCACAGAGGCATCATATCGGGCATTGGATTGTGAAACCAGTAAACCCCGCTCCACCCCCAACTCAACAGCAACGACATCAGCGTCACCGCTCCCAGTCCACCCAGAAAAAATCGTTTCTGCAGGGGGGTGACAGGATTTTTATGCCAATCCCAGGCAAGCAAAGCAGGGTAGACCAATCCGACCGGATGCAAACTGACGACGAATGCCGCCAAACCGAGCTGAGCAAAGAACATACCTCCCAGCATTCTCGGCTGAGCGCGGTAGGCTTTATCGGTCCAGTAGGCCGCCACAAAACTCGCCACCACACCTATGCCTGGCGACAAATGATCGATTTGCAAAAGGGTCACAGGGCTTATCAGCCAAAGCCCCGTGGCCAACATACCCGGCTCCTCCCCGCCTCGCCCCTCCATCCAGCGGTAGAGTCCCCAAGCCGTCAATGCAACCAGACCAATCATCGCCGCCTTGGCAGCGAGAACCTGACCTGGAAAAATAAAGGATAAAGGAAACCAAATCAGCGAGCGAAAATCGGGCACCCCCAGCGTCACAATCGAATTGGCAACATGATCGGCGATGGACCAGTCCAACAGAACGGCCTTGGCCGCCTGCTCCTCGATGCCGTAGGGGCCTCGGTGCAGAATCATGAAACAGGCGACGGCCCATACCAGCAAGATGAACATTGCCCATTGCTGCTTGCCGATCATGAATTCGCTCCCAGTTCAAAAGGAGCTCTATATTAGGGGTTCGTTGAGATCAATGCAAACCGGCAGCATAATCGGCGAGTGCCTTGACTTCGTCATTGGTGAGCCGGTGCGCGATGGATCGCATCACCCCTGCCGGATCATTGGCCCGCGTACCATCCCTAAAATGCTGCAACTGGACTTCAAGATAATCCTGATATTGCCCAGAAAGCCTAGGATAGAGAGCAGGAACGCCTGCCCCCGTTGGGCCATGGCATCCCGAACATGCAGGGACAGCCCGGTCAACATCACCAGCACGCCACAGCTTTTGACCTATTTCAACCCGTTTTGGGTCTAGCGATCCCGTCACATGGGGCGGTTGATCCCCATACCAGGCCGCCACATTTCGGATATCTTCTGCACTCAGCATGGGCACGATACCCGACATGATCGGATTGTCGCGAGCAGCAGGAGCACCATTGACGGATTTCATGTCATTCAGTTGCTTGACGATATAGTCCGGAATCTGGGCAGCCAGATGAGGCTGTGTTGAAATGGGGCTTACCCCATCCAGCCCATGACACGCAGAACAAATGGAGGTCGCAATGACTTTGCCTTTAGCCGGATCGCCCTCCAGCGCCCAGGCGTTATGCCCTGCACAACCAAGAAGGACACAGAAAAGCCATTTTTTCATGGTGCCATTTCCTCAAAAAAGTTGCCTATCCCGAAGGAGCGCCCCGCGAGCCTCCCGATTCTAGCATAAGCCCTTCCTAAACAAATGTTCCAAATCAAGATCCCTTTCAAGTGGTCAGTAGTGTCAGCCGCGCAAAAGCCGGAACCAGCCATTTCACACCAAAATCCCTGAAGTTCACCTGCAAACGTCCTTCCGCCCCATCCCCTTCCCAGGCCAAGACCGTGCCTTCCCCAAACTTGGCGTGCAAAACCCTTTGCCCAACCCGCCATGGCGCGGATTTACGACCATCTCCATCCCATGAAGAACCTTCATTGGAAGCCAAGCGCCCACCTGCCATTCCATAGCTCTTTGAACGAGAGGAGACCTGCTGACACAGCCCTTCAGGGATCTCGTCGAGAAACCGCGAACGTATGCCGTAGCGAACCTGGCCATGAAGCATACGACTTTGCGCATGGGTCAACGCCAGATGCTGACGTGCCCGCGTCAACGCCACATAAGCCAACCTACGTTCTTCTTCGACGCCACGCTCATCCCCCAGAGCATTTTCATGCGGGAACAGCCCATCTTCCAAGCCCACCACCCAAACCCAATCAAATTCCAGTCCTTTCGCCGCATGAACCGTCATCAAATGAACACCATCTTCACCTGCCGAGGCTTCCCGCTCTCCACCCTCCAAACTCGCATGAGCCAGAAACGTCACCAGGTCTTCGGCCGTCTGCTGCACAAATGAGAAGACGGCCGAAACCAGCTCATCCAAATTGGCCAGACGCTCATCTCCGCCCTTTTCGTGGCGATAGTACTCACGCAACCCACTGACCTCGAGCATGCGCCCCACCACCTGGTCCAACGCGACACCGGATTGCACATCGGACGTCAACGACGCGAGACTCTCAAGCCATGTCGCAAGTCCTTGACCCGCCTTGCCGCCCATCGTGCCTTCGCACGCAACGCGGAAAAGACTCACCCCTTTCTCGCTGGCTTTGGCCTGCAAAACTTCCAGGGAACGGGCTCCTATGCCCCTTGGTGGAAAGTTCACCACCCGCAAGAAGGCTTGGTCATCATCCGGATGCACCAGAAGACGCAAATAAGCCAAGGCATGTCTCACTTCCTGCCGTTCGTAAAAACGCAACCCGCCATAAACCCGATAGGCAACTCCTTGGGCCACCAACGCTTGCTCAAGAACCCGTGACTGGGCGTTGGATCGATAAAGAATCGCCATATCCGACCATCGCGCACCCAAAGCCTTTTGTTGGCTAATTTCTGCCACCACATAACGGGCTTCATCGGTATCGCTTTCGGCCGCATAGATCCGAATCGGGTGTCCCGGTCCCGCATCACTCCACAAAGTTTTGCCAAAACGTTCAGTGTTATGATCGATCAGCGCATTGGCAGCATCCAGAATGGTTCCTGTGGATCGATAATTTTGTTCAAGACGCAGCACCTTGCTGACGCCAAAATCTTTCTCGAAATGCCGCATATTGGCCACCTCAGCACCACGGAAAGCATAAATCGACTGGTCATCGTCTCCCACCGCAAACATGTTGGCCCCCTCTCCGCGCAGCAGCTTGAGCCAACGGTATTGCAAAGCATTGGTGTCCTGAAACTCATCCACCAGCAACGCTTTAAAACGCCTCTGATAATGCTCGCGCAGCGGCACAGCACGCTGCCACAGTTCGACACACCGCAGCAACAACTCAGCAAAGTCCACCGTACCGTCTACCTGACATTGCCGTTCGTAGTAGGCATAGACTTCCTGCTGCAAACGCTGATTCGCATGAACCCCTTCGACGGCGACCGCGCGCACTCCGCGCTCTTTCTGACGATTGATGTATTGTTGCGCCTGGCGTACCGCCAACTGCTCTTCATCGATATGCATGGACTT
>JAJYQG010000222.1 GCA_021794775.1 Pseudomonadota bacterium | reverse complement strand
TCGATCCGTGCTGCCATCAAGCGCAATTTGAGATTCTCTTTCAAGAAGTAAGCTTGTTCGGGGGTTAACAGGGGTAGTTCGGGAGCATCCATGCGTCGGATTTTGACGGCATTGCTGAGTTCATCCATGAGCTTGCTGGATATTTTGTTCCAGATGCCACCGGATGCCGGAGGCTGATTGACGGGCAGGTTGGTTGGCCTGGCATCGGAGGCCAAGGGCAAGTGATCCACTTCATGTTCCAGTCCATCGAGCCGCAGTGCGATGCCGTTGGTATCGACGTAGGGTAATGCGCGCAGGCGGTCGATATCCTGCTTCACAGCTTCGCGCAAATGGGAAAACAAAGGCTTGTCGATTCGTTGCAAACGCAGGTCGGCCGCTTCCAGCGCGGCCAGTGCTGAGGATACGTTGCCCGTCAGTTCCAGTTGCTGATTGGCAACGATGACAAGTTGCTCAACTTCGGCCAGAATCCATTCATCGTGATTGCGCATCAGGTCCTGATACAGGGCTTCCAACTCGATTTGCTGGTTCTGGGATTGGGTGAAGCGCGATTCCAGCAAGTCCAGCCTTGTTCTGGACTCCCGTGTGGTTTCAACGGCCTGTTGGGCCATTCGTTCGGTTTGGCGCGAAAATTGATCGGTTTCCGACAGCCGCTTGCCAAGATCGTGGCGCAGCTCTTGCAGCTGAGTGCGCAGATACAGCGTAGCGCCGCCCAAGGCCAGGCAGAGCATCACGAGGACCATCGATCCCAGGCGGGTCAGGCTGCTGGTGTGGGCGGTAGCGGTTTTCGGTGGCGTATCATTCATGGTGCGGTACGTTCCATTGTGCCTCCAGGTAACGAATCAACCCGGCATCGCCAGGTTCGAGCACGGTAACGTTGTTCAAGCCCAGAGGTTCAAGGGCAGTGGCAATATGGGTATGACTGACCAGAAAATGGCACGAACGCAAGCGCGTTTGTTGTTGTGGGGATGACAGATTCCAGAGATTCAGGGCCGCCTCCCGACTTTGCAGGTTGATCCATGCCCGAGCTGCCAGTGCTTCATTGTAGGCGTCGTCATCCAGGCGCTGAGGTTTGCCGCGCGCATAGCACTCAACGTACGATACAAGGCTGCCCCTGGCGGTCAGTTCATCTCGCAATTGTTCCCGCCCACCCTGTCCACGCACGATGGTGGTCTTGAGACCGTCGACATGGATCCAGTCCAGATGCCGCAGCAGGGCCTCACTGTCCGAGCCGTCCTCGGGATGGCGAATGGTGTAGGCGCTGAGGTCTGCCAGGCGCCGAGCTGTGGCAGCGCCAATCGCCCAAAGAACGATTTTGGGGGAGAAGTACGGTGACAGGTGAGGCCAACCCTCGCGCACGGCGTTGGCGCTGATGAAGATCCATCGGTCGGCTTGCGCTGCAAGAGCCAGCATCGCCTTGTCAGGTTGGGTGGCGTGAATGGTCAGTGTGGGCAGGGACCAACAGCGAATGCCCAGAGAAGACAGCCGTTGGGACAGCGTATCGGCTTCCGGTTGAGGACGGGTGATGATCAGTCCGGAAGGGGGCATGGATCAATGCCGGCAGGAAGCCAGCAAGGCTTCAGCCCCTTGGTCCAGAAGCGATTGCGCAACGTTGTTCCCAAGCGTATGCGGGTCTTCAAGAGAGCCGTAGGCCTCGGCCCGCAAGAGGCGTTTGCCGTCAGGCGTACCCACGAAAGCGCGCAACCAGATCTGGTTGCCTTCGCACTGAGCGTGGGCGCCAAGAGGGATATCGCAGCTGCCGGCAAGGCGGCGTGATACGGTTCTCTCTGCCAGAACACAGGCTTCCGTCGGAGCATCCACCAGGGTGTCGATCCAGGCGGGCAATGCCGGATGTGTGGCCAAATATTCAAGGCCAAGGGCGCCTTGACCGACCGCAGGCAGGCTATCGTGGGTGTCGATGAGGGAGCGAATGCGCGCGCCCAATCCCAAGCGTTTCAATCCTGCTGCGGCAAGAATGATGGCCTGATACTGATCCTCGTCCAGTTTGCGCAGACGTGTGTCGAGGTTGCCACGCAATGGCTGGATATCCAGGTGAGGGAAGCGGGCACGTAGCTGGCACTCGCGGCGCAGGCTGGCCGTTCCCACCTTGGCTCCATGAGGGAGTTCGGCAAGGGAGGCGTAGTGGTTGGAGATCAATGCATCACGGGGATCTTCTCGTGGACCGACGACACGCAGGGCAAATTCGGCAGGCGGATCCATGGGAACATCCTTCATGGAGTGGACCGCCATATGTGCTTTGCCCTCCAGCATGGCTACTTCAAGCTCCTTGACGAATAAGCCTTTTCCACCGACGGCAGAAAGGGTACGATCGAGGATTCTGTCGCCGGTTGTGGTCATTCCCAGCAACGAGAAGCGTACAAGCGGATATAATCCGCTCATTTGCGTTTGAATATGCTTGGCTTGCCAAAGGGCAAGACGGCTTTCGCGGGTGGCGATGACAATTTCGGCGACGGACATGATCAGGAGAGGATGGGGTACATTGACCGGCCTGATCTTACCATGAAGCCCACCCGTCACGGAGGATTGGAATGACAATTGCGGCACATTCGGACAAGGACCTGCCTTTGCGGGAGGATATCCGTTTCTTGGGCAGAATCCTGGGCGACACATTGCGCAACCAGGAAGGTGGAGAGATTTTTGATCTTATCGAAGGCATTCGCCAGACGGCCATTCGCTACCGCCGTGGTGGCGATGAAAATGCGCGCGTGCAACTGGAGCATAGCCTTGATGGTCTGAGTGCTGAAGACACCATTGCCGTGGTTCGTGCGTTCAGTTATTTTTCACACCTGTGCAACATTGCTGAAGATTTGCACCATAATCGTCGCCGTCTTGCCTATTCGCAGGCAGGAGCGCCACCCCGTGAGGGCAGCGTGGCACTGGCCTTGCAGCGCCTGAAGAAAGTCGGCCTGACGGCAGACAAGCTGCGTCGCTTTTTTGAGCGGGCGGTTATTTCGCCCGTGTTGACAGCCCATCCCACGGAGGTTCAACGCAAGAGTGTGCTGGATTGCCATTTGTTGATTGCCAACCGTTTGGAAGAACGTACGCGCATCATGCTGACCCCGGAAGAAAAGGCAGGCAATGAAGAGGCCCTGCGCCGTGCTGTTCTAACCCTTTGGCAAACCAATGAACTGCGCACATTCAAACTGCGTGTGCACGATGAGATCGAGAATGGGTTGTCCTATTACCGCTACACCTTCTTGCGCGAAGTGCCTCGGCTTGAAGCTCAGGTGGCCCAGGCACTGGAAGCGGACGATGCCTTTGCCGACGTGGCGCGCGATCTTCCTTCATTTTTGCGCATGGGCAGCTGGATAGGGGGGGATCGGGATGGCAACCCCTTCGTGACGGCCGAGGTGACGCAGCATGCGATGCGTCGTCACAGCGAAGTGGTCATGGAGTTTTATTTGAATCAGCTGATGACGTTGCGTGGCGAATTGTCCATGTCGCAGCGTCTGGTGCAGATATCGGCTGAGGTGATGGCCTTGGCAGAACGTTCACCGGAACGTACGGACAGCCGCCTCGAAGAGCCTTATCGTCGTGCTTTGACCCATATCCATGGCCGTCTGTTCCAGACCGCGCGTCGCTTGGGATGTTCCTTGCACGGGCAGGACGCGGACGAGGCAGAACCTTATGTTGTTCCTGAAGATTTTGCGGCAGACTTGAGAAAACTCGAAACGTCCTTGTATGCCCATGGCTCAGGCCTATTGGCAGAAGGGCGTCTCAGCCTGCTCCTGCGCGCCGTTTCATCCTTTGGTTTTCACCTGGCTCCCCTGGATTTGCGTCAGCATTCGGAGTTTCATGCGCGCACCGTGGCCGAGCTTCTGCAGCAAGGGGGCGTTACCGATGCCTACTTGGAAGCCGATGAGGAAGCGCGGATCCGTTTCCTGGTAGCCGAATTGGACACGGAGCGGTTATTGAGGGGCGCCCACACGGTCTTCAGCGAGGAAGTCCAACGGGAATTGGCCGTGTTTGATATGGCGCGCGAGATCCATCGTTCTCTGTCTCCCGCAGCGTTGCCCAATACCATCATATCCAAAACCGACAGTGTCAGCGATGTGCTGGAAGTGGCTGTGATCCTCAAGGAGGCTGGGCTGTTGATGACGGGCTCTGCACCACAGTTGAGCATGAACATCATCCCTCTTTTCGAGACGATTTCAGACTTGAGGGGTTGTGGCGTCATCATGGAACGGTTGTTTTCGCTGCCGGTCTACCAACGTCTTTTGGATAGTCGCCAGCGTACGCAGGAGGTGATGCTGGGTTACTCGGACAGCAACAAGGACGGGGGATTTCTGACGGCCAACTGGGAGCTTTACAAGGCAGAGAAAACCTTGGTAGAGATTTTTGTTCGACATCGTATTGAAATGCGTCTTTTCCATGGCAGGGGCGGTTCGGTGGGTCGTGGTGGCGGGCCAAGCTATTACGCCATCCTTGCTCAGCCCGCGGGCAGTGTTAACGCCCAGATTCGCTTGACCGAGCAGGGTGAAGTGATCGCCAGCAAATATTCTGATCCGGGAATTGGGCGGCGCAATCTGGAAACGCTGGTAGCGGCAACCATGGAAGCCACCCTGCTGGACCGCGATATCGACGCTCAGGCTTCTGAATCATTTGATACTTTGATGGAAGAATTGTCGCAACACGCCTTTGAACGCTACCGCTCGCTGGTGTACGAAACCCCTGGGTTCGAGCGCTTTTTCCGCGAAGCGACGCCGGTCAGTGAAATTGCCGAACTCAACATCGGAAGCCGTCCTGCCTCGCGCCGTCAGACCCAGAAAATAGAGGACCTGCGAGCTATTCCCTGGGTGTTCAGTTGGGCGCAGTCGCGCATGATATTGCCTGGTTGGTATGGATTCGGCAGCGCGGTGGCCCGCTTCTGCGAATCCCGTCCCGACGGAATGGTGCATTTGGCACGGATGTACCGCACCTGGCCTTTCCTGCAAGCTTTGTTGTCGAACATGGATATGGTTTTGGCCAAAACAGACCTGGTCATCGCTCAACGTTATGCCCGTCTTGTGACCGATGAAGCTTTGCGTGAACGGGTTTTTTCGGAAATTCGCAAGGAATTTGACCTGACGGCCCATGCACTGCGTGAGATCACGGGGCAGAACGACTTTCTGCAAACCAATCCGACATTGGCGCGCAGTATCCGTGAGCGCCGGCCGTATATGGATCCTCTTAACCATCTCCAGGTGGACCTGCTGCGTTCATTCCGTGCGGGTGAAGAAGGGGAAGCGGTCAAGCGTGCCATTTATCTGACGATCAATGGGGTAGCAGCGGGGTTGCGCAACAGTGGATGAAGGGAAGTTGTCGAGGGTCGGGTGCACCGTTGCGCTTCTGACCGGTGGATACAGCAGTGCCCGGGAAATTGCATTGGCCAGCGCAGCGCACGCGGTTCCGGCCTTGCGTCGCCTCGGACATCGGGTGCGTGTGGTGGACATCGCCTATGGGTGGTTGAACGAGGAGGATGAACCGTCGCGGCTCCAGGCCAAGGTCGGTGTTTGTCCTTCGCCAGAGGGTGTGGGCCAATTTCCGCTATGGTTGAATGGCCCCGCCGGTTTTGTGCCCGATCTCTGGTTCATTGCCTTGCATGGCGGTTCTGGAGAAGATGGACGATTGCAGGGCCTGCTTGACATGACGGGCATTCCTTACACCGGGAGTGGGGTTCTGGGCAGTGCGGTGGCCATGGACAAGGATATGACCAAGCGCTTGTTGCGTATGGCGGGTATTCCAACCGCGGACTGGTTGATGGCGCCGGTTTCTGTACAGGAGGTGGAAGCCAGGTTGGGCTGGCCTGTGATTGTGAAACCCAGTCGCCAAGGGTCCACGGTGGGCTTGTCGTTGGTTCATCATGCCGGTGAATACGAGGAGGCGCTTCGCTTGGCCAGCGCTTACGATCATGAAGTCATGGTGGAGAAATTCATACCGGGGCGGGAACTGACTGGACCAGTGCTCGGAGATTGCGCTTTGACAGTGGGGGAAAT
>JAJYQG010000018.1 GCA_021794775.1 Pseudomonadota bacterium | reverse complement strand
GGCGGAAATTCATGTGTTTCCAACGCCGATCCATCAGGAATCCTTCGACATGATTGCGTCGTTGGCCTGTGAAAACCAGAAAAAGCGGGTTTCCGCCTGGGAGCGACTGATTAACACTGGACGGATCACGGCCAAGACTGATTGTGAAAATGCGCGGGGCGTCAATGATCGCGCCGTTACGTTCTTCACTCAGTTCGGGTTCAACGCGACGCCTACTTTGGTCAATAGCGCAGGGCAGGTTCATGTAGGGGCTTTCCCGACCGAAGCGGAACTCGTTGCTTTCATCAACGCAAAGAAGCAGTAAAACCGTAAGCCGCCTTGCCTTTGACGGGTGAGGCGGCGGATGTCAACAACACAACTTTGGTGGACTAACCTTGGCTCAAACCGGTGTAGAACGGAACCAGGAACTACGGGACGGTGCAATTTATGTTGACGCCAGATCGCCTGAACAGCGATTTGGCGATTGGCTTTTTGAGAAGAACAACATTCGCAACGTCCTGGGCGGAATGGCTGCTTTTGGCGTAGTTCTGCCCACGGCGATTCCGGCTGTTTTGACGGTCGGTTTTTTTACTTACCATTGGTGGGCTTGGCGGATCAAGCGGTATCGCATGCCGATCCGGTATCCGGAGTGGTGCGGAATCAAAGACCCTTCGGAAATGGCTGACAACGCCGGCATCCGAAACGGGCGCGGGATTGAGTTCATTGGGGTTGAGCGGAAGGGGCGCACGCAGAAAACGACCGAGGAAATATGGGCCAGCGATTCCGATGCCAGAACCCATCGGATATATTTCGGGACGACAGGTGCCGGTAAGACAGAAATTCTGCTTTCGACGCTCTACAACCCGTTGTGTTGGGGGTCTGGTTTTTCCATGACGGATGGAAAGGCGCAGATGGACGTTGCGGCGAAGATCTTTGTTATGGCCCGGATGTTTTGGCGCGAAGATGATGTTCTGATTTTGAACTACATGCGTGGCGGACAGGACCGTTTCAAGGAGATGGTCAACAAGCGCCCGGTCGGATTGCGAAAAACGCGCGTGTCGAACACATGGAACCCCTTTGGAACGGCGAACCACGAGACGATCAACCAGATCATTGATTCGATCATGGAGAAGGCGAGCGGGGATGGCGCGCAGTGGCAGGCCAAAGCGATCAGCATGAAAAACGCATTGGTTCAAACCATTGCCTATCTGCGCGCCAAGGGGGACATGCTGATGTCCGTATCGGCCATTCGTGAGCAGATGGCTTTGGATAACATGGTCAAGCTGGCCATGATCCCTGACTTGCCTCCGGCTGCGGCTGCAGCCATTCGCTCCTACCTGTCGTCCGGCTTGCCGGGGTTTAGTTGGCCAAAGGCGCTGGCCGGCAAGCCGCAGGACCAGGACACCTTGCTGCAGCATGGGTATCTGACCGGACAGTTTACCCGGACGCTTGGTTTGATGACGGACACTTATTTCGACATATTCGGGGATGAGATCCCCGAGTACGACACGTCGGACGTGATTCTGAACAACCGGATTTCGCTCACGATGATTCCGACTTTGGAAAAAGGCGTGGAAGAGGCGGGTAATCTTGGGAAGATGCAGGTTGCCTCTGCCAAGATGATGATGTCTGAAAACCTCGGGTATGAAATCGAGGGGGATTATGAGGATGTGGTGGACAATCGCCCCACCAACTCGCGCAGGCCGTTCTATTTGGTGATGGACGAACTCGGGTATTACTTCGCGCCCGGTATTGATCTGATGTTCGCCCAGGGCAGATCGCTTCAGATCGCTCTGATTGCGGCGGCTCAGGATTTTCAGGCGATGGCAAAAACCTTCAAGTCCGAAGTAGAGTCCATGGTTGCCAATACCCGGCTGAAGTTCGCCTTGAAACTGGAAGATCCGAAAGAAACCTACGAGATTATAGAAAAGTCAGGAGGGCAGGGGGAAGTCGCGAAGTTGTCCGGGTACGAAACGAGCGAGCCGGGGGCTTTTGAAACGGCCGGGCAGCACCGCCGCAACAAGAGTGCTTCTATCGAGAGAACGTCGAGAATTTCGCTGCAGGAACTCAAAGACCTGGGGGCCGGGGATGGGGTGCTCATTTACGGCAGCAAGATCATTCGGTTCAAGAGCTTCAACCTATTTTTGAAATACAAGTTCGACAAGAAAAAAGTAAACCTTCGGATCAATACATTCGTGCCGGTTTACAAGCCTGACGCCCATGAGATCAGTTCCATGGGGCCGGACATGTGCAAGGCCGTTTCAAACGACAGCGAATCAATATCGGCGCGCCTGATGTCGTTGCTGCGTGGCGGGCGGTCGTTTAACTGGTCGTCCGAATCTGTTGCTCTGGCTTCCGGAGATCCCGTGATTCGTGGCATTGTCGATGCTGCAGAATCCATGTCCGCGCGCCCGAACATCCCCGCCCATCATCGCGGTATCGTCTTGTTTATGGCGGCGCTGGCAGGGCTTGAAAAGGTTGTGCCACTCGAGCCCGAACCGTTTGTCATGCTTGACCCGAAAACCGGCGAGATGGCCGGCGCTCGGGCGGGACGGAGCCAAAGACGTGAAGGGATGGTTTCTATTGTTGTGGACGAAAGCATCCCTGATTCGGTTGAGATTCCAGCCGGAGAAGAAAACGAACCGGCTTTTGTCTCCAAGAAGATGGACCTGGACGATGGCTTCTTGAGGAAACCGCCGATTGAGGTTTGCAAGCGCGATGATCTCGAGTCGCTTTTGAACCCGGTATGGGGCAAGAGCGAAGAAAGCAATTCGGACGATGAGGACGACATTGTTTTTGGGGCGGATTCGGCACCGCCGGAAGCTTTGGGCGGGCGCCCGAACCTTGCCATCAAGTTTAGCCCCGAGGCGGAAGCGGCGATCGGAAGCTTGGCGACGCAAATGTGTGACGGGGACGAACGCGCCGCATCGATGGAGATTGAGGCGACGAGAAAAATGGTGGATTCGGTGTGTCAGTTCGGGTTTGCGGGGCAAGGCACGAAGGACGATCCGACATCAAACGGAAGTGCTGACGACGTGATTGGTTTGCTTGACGGGTTGATGGATGAGTTGTCATCCTGAGAAAATCGCCGCAACCCGCATAAACATTACATTCTTGTTGTAAAATTCGGGTATACTTACGAAGTATGCAAAACATCGTAACACAAATATGGAGCGGCCCATGGAAGACCAGACAATCAGCGCGGCGAAAAATACAAAAACGGTGTGGCTTGCCGTATTTGAAGCGACAAGTTCCGTTGTTTACGGACTTGGCGATACGCCGTCGCAGTCGCTGACGGCGCTGATTTCAACCTGGAAGAAGTCTTCGAAGGACTTTGGCGAAGGGATGGGCGACATAAGCGAATACATCAACGATGCGAAAAAAAGCATCCTGATCGCGCCCATGGACATCAATACGGCCATTCATTTTTTTGAGCGCAAGCGAGGCGTTGGAGAAAACTTCCGATCGATTGACGGGATTGTGTTTGGCGACAGCCCCGAGCTTTCTGAGGTTTGGGACATCAGTTTTGGCGAAGATTTTGAGATGCCGCACAGACGGCTGTCAATGGTTTCTTCTGGACGCTAAAGGAGGTCGCTTATGAGCAAGGTTCATCCCATCAAAACCGAAAAGAAACGTCTGTCTGACATCGCCTACTACAGCGAAAGGTTGCGCGGATACGCAACTTCCGGCGACCTTCGCGGGGTCAAGGATTCAATTGAAAAAGGCGCCGATGTTCGCGGCGAAAACGATTTTGCAATTCGGTGGGCGGTTGTAGCGAATAACGCCGAGTTGATTCGCTACCTGGTTGAAAAAGACGCGGATGTTCATGCGCGCGAAGACGAGGCTTTTGTCCGCGCCATTTCGCTTGGATGTCTCGAGTCGGCTGCGGCGTTGTTGGATGCCGGCGCAAAAATTGACGCAAAGGATAACGAACCCATGCGCGTCGCCATTCTTGCCGATCGAAAGCATCAGCCCGACGGATACCCTATTGCCAATTGGCTTTTGAACCAGGGCGCTACGCTTGACGGGTTCGGTATCGACCGCAGGCAGAGTATCCGCGAGCAGCTGGAAGGGTTCGAGCAGGGAGGGGATGATTTTGCGGGCGCGTTACTTGAGGCGGACCGCACTCGCGTCGAAAGCAAGAATAGACCGCGCGTTGCGCTTGGGTAGTCAATTACGAAATAGTCGGCAATTCATACCGGAGGGGGTTTATGGGCGCAACGGTCACAACTCAAAAACGAGTGCTTGCAAAGCGGGTCGCTGATCAGGTTTTTTACTGGCTGCTTGAATCGAGGTACGAGAAAAATTGCTACCCGCATACCCCCCACGAAAGTTGCATTGCTTTTGGGCGCGCCGAGAAGGTTTTTCCACGGATGTTTGCGCTGGCGGCCAATTGCGAAGGGGGGATGCTTCAAAGTCGCGCCGGGCATATTTATCCAGAAAGTTACATTCGCGATTGGCTGAACAAGATGGCTAATCCCGAGATTGTGATGAACGAAGACGTTGCTCTGTCTGTTGGCGGCGACTGGAAGACGCCTATCAAGGATGAGCATCTGGATGAAGTTTCTTCGTATCTGCAGAACGCCGGGCTTGCAGATCATGCGAAATGTTTAACCGACTTCCGAAAAGCCAGGTTTTCTTTTGACGTATTGGATGAAATGCTGGCGTTGGAGCATTTCGCCGGCAATGTTTCGCCATGGAAAATCTTCAGGAATCTGCGGGCAGACGCTCATGACGCTTCGTTGGGGTATGTGCCGCCCGAAGCCAATAGCGCAGAACTGCTTCCCTCTGAAGTTCTGAGCGGGGTAAGACTGGATAACGAAAACTACGCCTTGCATGTGAACGGGGAACTCAAGCTCGGCGGGTGGGCTTATTCCATCGTCGGTAAATTTGTCGAAAACGAACCTGACCTCCCCGGTTTTAGCCCGCTCAAGTCTCTGAAACGGATCAAGCTGTATCGGGCGGGGCTTGATGATCTGGAGATGTTGGGCGCAACGGACTGGATAACTGCGCACGTACCAAGAGACGGATTGAAGGATTGGGAGAAAAACGATTGGGCGCCAGAAAGCCTGGGCGAGAAATTTTCCGACCCAGGCGTGGCGAGGCTCATTGAAGATTCCGGCGAAAAAGTTGTCGTGCAGGTGTTGGGCAGACACGCGGCGAGATTATTGCCGGACGCCGCAGAAATCAAAAAAATCGCCTATCAGATTGACAATCCTGATCAGGATGAAGGTAGAAACAGGCCGCGTATTGCGCCCTGAAAGTTACGGAATAATTAGTCATTCAAACAAGCGCCGGGCATCATGTCTGGCGCTAAACACGCATAAGGAGATGGAATTGAAAGAGAAAAGTCGGGCGCTTCGTGCCTACATTCGTGAAGCGCTGTTGCTTGTCGGTGTTTCGGCTATCGCTACGCCGGTGTTTGCCGTCGGGCCGGTCGTTCCGGGAGCCGGGACGTTGATGCAGGAAGTCCCACAGGCTCCGCAAGAGCCAAGCAACGACAACACCGGACTGAACCTGCCGACCCGCCCGGCAAAAACATCAACCTCGCCGGAGACTTTTGAGGCAAAGCAGATCGTGATCGACGGCAACACCCGGATCGATACCGGCGTCCTGCATGATCTGGTGCGCGACGACGAGGGGAAAAGCCTGACCCTTGGGCAATTGCAGCGGGACGCACAACGCCTGACCGATTACTACCACAAGCAGGGGTATCCGCTTTCTCGGGTGGTGATTCCAGCTCAATCGTTCGAAGATGGCGTGGTTCATCTGCGTGTGCTTGAGGCGGTGTACGGGAAGATCTCGCTGAACAATCTCAGTGACGCACGCAGCGGGACGCTGCAATCCGAGTTATCTCGGCTGCAGAGCAACGCCCCGATCACCGAAAGCGATCTTGAGCGCGTCCTGCTGTTGCTGTCGGATGTGCCTGGGATACAGGCCGCCGGCAACCTGACGCCTGGATCAAGCGTGGGACAGACGGACATGGAAGTGGTGGCCGCATCGACAGCGCGAGCAACCGGGGCGATTACCGCCGATAACTACGGGAACAATTACACCGGAAACGGGCGCC
>JAJYQG010000029.1 GCA_021794775.1 Pseudomonadota bacterium | reverse complement strand
GGTCAAGGGTTGGAGGCGGGTCTCGGTTGTTGGGTGGAGTCGCTGTTTGCCGGGTTGAGTGCCTGGCGCGTATGGCCGAAACCCGGCCGCCACGCTGGAGCGCCTTGTTGGGGTGGTTTTTCTATGGGACTGCGTCGCTGGTGTGAAGTGCAAGACATCGATACGGTCTGGCTGGAGTCGGCGCATCGTACCTGGGGTGGGTGGTGTACGGCTGCTCACTGGGCTGGCCGGGTACTGGCGGGTGAGTCATGGCATTATCTTGAGCGTAACACCTTGGTGCTGTCACAACCAGAGCATGATGTCTCGCTGAACTGGTATAAGCCCTTGATGCATCGTCTGGTGGGTGACAACCTGTGGGACCCCTGCAGCAAACCTGGGCGTCTATGGCGCGATGACGGCGGCTGGTGGTGGTTATGGCCACTGGCCATGCGCGATATGTGGCGAGTGCTGGAAGGCCAGGGAAACCGCGCCGACGATCTGTCATTCTGGATTGGCGCCGGACTGGTGGCTGCGCAACCCGGAGAAGTGGCTTGGGCCAGACATCCCTTGTTGGGCCGTGAAGTGTCCTGTGTCAGGCCGGCGTCCACGGTGCAGTCCTGGCTGGATACCTGGCTCTCTTCCTGTCCGCGATGATGTTACGGTCAGGGTTGCGGCATTTGACCGGGTTTGTCGTGGCCTGGATCTCGGCGCATACTGTGGGGCTTGATGGAAACCTCTGGTGGCGAGTGATCTTCTGGCTCATGTCCCTGGGCCTGGCGTGGGAATGTCTTGTCGATGGTATTCGGCATCGCGGCACATGCCCCGTCAAGATCGATCTTGCTTCCTTGATGCGCCATGCACATCGCCACCCCCAACAGCTTTGGCTTGGGTGGGGGGCATCGTGGAACGGCGAAAAATTGCAACAGCACGTTGACCGCCTGGGAACAGCCGCTCACAAGAGGCGGGCGTTGGTTCGGAAAATGTTGCTGTCGGCAGAAGGACGGGGTCATATGCTGGTCATCGGTGCTCCTGGTACGGGCAAGACCCAGTTGCTGCTCTGGTTGGCGGCCCAGGCGGTCGGACGCGGGGAAGCGGTGATCATGATCGATCCCAAGGGCGGAGGGCGGATCCCCGATATCTTGAGGGCCTGTGCCAGCCGGCGTGGGGTTCCTTGCTACGAGCTGCGCCTCGATCAGCCATCACTCAGCTGTCATCTGGATGTTTTGGCTCATGGCCAATCGCCTTCGGAATTGGCGACACGTCTATGCCGTTTGCTGCCCGCAGCTGAACAGGCCGAGGTTTTTGCGCGTTTCTCATGGATGGTGTTGTATCGCATCCTGTCGGGATTGATGATGCTGGAACGGCCTTATTCATGGGGCATGCTACGTGCCCATGTGATGAATCAGGGCCAGGACCTGGCGCGCGCTTGCGCGGCATCGGGCGGGGCTCAACATGCTGTGACGCAAGGATTGGCGGCGTTGGCCCGTCACGATGCAACCCATTACAGCAAGATGATCGTTGGCATGATGCCCTTGCTTGAAATATTGGCAACAGGGGTGTTGGGAGAACTGCTGAGCATTTCCCCCCATGTGGAACGGGTATGTCTTGGCCAGGTGGTGGCGCAGCGAGCGGTGCTGTATGTTTCCCTTGCAGCGCTGGAGGATAGCCAGGTGGCCAGAGTGCTGGGGTCTCTGGTGCTTGGCGAATTGTCCAGCTGGGTTGGAGCCCGTTACGGCCAATCGGGCCTTCCTGAGCTCCCTTTGCAGGTGATGGTCGATGAAGCGTCTGAAGTTTCTGGCGTGGCTTTTGTCCAGTTGCTGAACAAGGGCCGTGAAGCTGGTGTGCAAATGTGCCTTTCGGTTCAGACGTTGGCGGATCTTGAAGTTGCCATGCAGGGTGAGTCGGAGGCTCGCATGATGGTCGGCAATGCGACCCATGTGCTGATGTTTCGCACGCTGGATCCTGCGTCGCGGCGTGCTTTGATCGAACGCGCGGGTTGGGTGTCGGTGCGCGGTCGCTTGACGGGAGCATCCCTCCACGAGGCGGGTTTGACTCAGGGACAGCGCCGTGGAGTGACGTTACAGCACCCTTGGCAAGACATGGCGTTGGTGTCCGATCAGGATCTCAGTGAACTTGAGGATATGCAGTATGTGGCCCATCTGGGAGGGCGTGGGCTGGTATGGGGCGCGCTGGCGCGGGTAGGCAAACATTAAGAGGCGAGGAAGAATATGGCGTGGCAGCCATTGGCCGTGGAATTGATGGAGGCTCAGCGCAGCTGGGGAGGGTTATGGAGCATGCGGTGGTTGCCTTGGTGGATGCACGATTGGGCCCACCGCAGCTGGCAGGGAAGAGTAGTTTTTCGTTCCATGGCACTGGTGTTCTGGGCCGTGTCATGGAGTCCCGTTACCGCATTCTGGCGCGTGGGGATGACGGTTGCGGATGGCGATGAGTGGCGACATTGGGTTCGCGGGCGCAGGATGTGGCGTGGCTGGGGTTTGATTCTGTTGTTTTGGGTATTGACGGCGTCATGGCCGGGTATCCTGCTCCCCGGTGTAGTTCCCGGATTGGCGCTGATGACTTGTTTGGCATGCAAGCTTCTCTGATAAAGCTTTTATCCGTTAAAATGCTTGCAGTCTTGTGCGGGAGTTGCCGTGTTTCTTCCTTTTCTGCTCGGTGGGACAACGGGTTTGTTGTTGGGTTTGACCGGTGCAGGAGGAGGAGTTCTGGCATCACCTCTCTTGATTTTGGTGCTGCACCAATCCGTCACCTCGTCGGCTCCGATTGCGTTGGTCTCAGTCTGTGTTGGGGCTGGTGTGGGCGCATGGATGGGATTGCGTCAGGGTATCGTGCGCTATCGCGCGGCATTGCTGCTGTCGTTGACGGGCCTCGCGATGTCTCCATTGGGGATTTATGTGGCACGCAAAGTTCCAAACACCCCTTTGATTCTGGTCTTTGCGCTGTTGCTGCTGTTTCAGGGCTGGCGCTATTGGCAACAGGGGCCTGTTCAGCAGGATCGTGAGTTTCCTTGTCGCCTGGATGAGGTGTCGGGGCGTATCCAATGGGATAGGGCCTGTTTTTGGACCATGCTGCGTATGGGGGGGCTAACCGGTTTTTTATCTGGGTTGCTGGGGGTCGGAGGCGGGTTCGTCTTGGTGCCTGCTTTGCGTCGGCATACACCGCTGACCCTGCACAGTGTGACGGCAACTTCGCTGATGGTGCTGACGTTGGTTTCGTTGGGGGGGGTCTTGCAGTGGTTGGCCATTGGGCAGATTCAGTGGCGGCTGGCGACCCCGTTCCTGGCTGGCGTGGTGACGGGCATCGTGTTCGGGCGCAGTCAGATGCATCGCTTGGGCGAGACGCATATGCGTCGACTGTTTTCCCTGTTATGCTTCGGGGTCGCTGGGAGTCTTCTGATCAAGGGACTATCTCAGTGAGGGGTGTTGCGCGCTTTCTGAACGATTCGGAGGTGTAAGTGGCCGAAAACCGGTTCCGATCCATTGTGCACCAAGCTATCGGGCGTCTGGTGCTGGGTGGGCTGTTGCTGGTGGGTATCCTGTTTGTTTCACTCAAGTGGCTGGAGAGCTATGCCCAGTCCGAGCTGTTGTTTCGCCTTTTGATTCTGATCGGTGTTCCCATCGTGGTTGGCCTGTTGCTGATGGCGATTTTGGGGCGCTGGGTGCTGAAAAATGTGGAACGGGTTAGGGCGCTGGAGCATGCGGTCCAAGTTTTCGGTGACCAGTATCGGGTTTCTCTCGAATTTGTGCGTGCCTTGGTGGTGGCGCGACGGGACCAGATCGACGAGATTTCGGTGGTCGCTGATGCTTTGGAAGAATTGGCCGATCGTACCGAGCGTCATGAAAACCGCCGATTGCGAGAGCAGGCCCAGCAACACCTCTGGTCTCGGGTATTTGCCAGCAGCCTGGATGCCATCGCCATTTCAGCGCGCGATCGACGTTTGTTGACTGTCAACGGCGCCTTTGTGAGAATCACGGGCTATTCCGAACAGGAAGCGTTGGGTGCGGAACTGCTGGCCACGACCGTTCCTGTGCCCAATGAAACTCCCCTGGAAGAAGTGTGGGAAGCGGTCGATGAACGGGGCTATTGGAGCGGCGAGTTGCTCGATAAGCGCAAGGACGGATCGCTTTATCCGCGCTGGGTCAGTATCAGCGTCGTGCTGGATGCCCAGCAGGCCGTCAGCAACTACATTGCCGTGTTCAAGGATATTACGGAACAAAAAGAAAGCGAAGCCCGATTCATTTACCAGGCCAACCATGATCGCCTTACGGGGTTACCCAATCGTCATTTGTTGCATGATCGTTTGACCCGTGCGATTCGCCTGGCGGAACGCAATCAACATGGCTTGGCCTTGTTGTTTCTCGATCTGGACAACTTCAAGTGGGTCAACGATTCCTTGGGTCATGCGACAGGAGATCAACTGTTGATTTCCGTTTCGCAGAGATTGCAGTCGAGTGTGCGCTCATCGGATACGGTGGCCCGTCTCGGGGGAGATGAATTCGTGGTGTTGTTGCATCAGCCCTCAGGACATCAGGAACTGGCCATCATCGCCAAAAAAATCATCGATGCCATCGAAGAGCCCATCGTGCTCGGAGGGTATGATTTTCATACCACGACATCGATTGGAATCAGCCTGTACCCCGAAGATGGGGAAGAAGCCGAAGTTTTGCTCAAACATGCCGATACGGCGATGTATGCAGCGAAATCGGAGGGGAAGTCCGGATTCCGCTTCTTCGATCTCGAAATGAACCGCCGTGCCATGGCGCGGGTGGAGGTGGAACGGGATCTGAGGCGCGCCATTCAGCAAGAAGAGTTTGAACTCTATTTCCAACCCAAGTTCTGTTTGGAAACACAGCGTTTATGTGGCATGGAAGTGCTGATCCGCTGGCAGCATCCGCGTTATGGCATGGTGATGCCCGATTATTTCATCCCTGTTGCTGAGGAAACGGCGCTGATCGTGCCACTTGGAGAATGGGTCATTCGGGCAACGTGTCGGCAATTGGCCAAATGGCATAAGGAGGGGCTTCCCCTGCACCGGATCGCGATCAATCTGTCGATTCTTCAAGTGGAGTCTGATGCTTTTGTCGATACCACCGAGGCCATTCTCAAGGAGTTTGCCATCCCTCCGGAATTGATCGAGTTTGAGTTGACGGAAAGCATGGTGCTACGCAATCCCGGGCGTTCGGCCAAGGTCTTGCAGCGGTTGCGCAAACTGGGCATCCATCTGGCCTTGGACGATTTTGGAACCGGTTACTCCAGCCTCGCTTATTTGCGTCAATTGCCATTGGACGCCATCAAGATCGATCGCAGTTTTATTCAGAACGTTCCTGAAAGCAGCGAAGACAACCAGATCGTGCGCATGATCATTGCGTTGGGCAAGTCTGCCCAGATGATCGTAGTGGCTGAGGGTGTCGAAACACCGCTGCAAAGAGATTGTCTGGCCGCCTTGGGTTGCGATTTTCTACAAGGTTTCCTGTTTTCACCGCCGGTGAATTGTCGTGAAATTGAAGAAATCATGCGGCATCATGCGACAGAAGAGCTGAATGCCCCTTGCAAAGGTTGCGCGTTGACCCTATCTGGGTCGTGTACGTGGCGTGCTTGATGGCCGACTGATGTAGACTTGTCCTGAAGGACGGATTGCCTTTTTTATGGGAGGAATGACGGATGAAGATGACCTGGAAAAGCTTGGTGGTTGGGCTTCTTATGCTGCCTGTTGCCTGGGCTCATGCGGCCGAGCCGACGCTGGATCAGGTTTATGAGGCCACGCGCAGCGGCAAACTGGAAGAAGCACAGCAGATGATGCAAGTGGTCTTGCGAGATCATCCCAACAGTGCCAAAGCGCACTTTGTCGAAGCTGAAGTCCTGGCGCGCTCGGGGGATCTCGCCGGGGGGCGCAATGAGCTGGTTTTGGCGCGTAAGCTGCAACCAGGCCTGTCGTTTGCTACGCCCACAGCGGTCAGCGCGCTGGAAGCTGAGCTGAATCGGTCTGCAACGGCAGAAGGGCGTGTCCCGGCACAGCAGCATACTTCCTGGGGTGGTCTTCTGGTGATCGGGGGACTGGCTCTCTTGTTGGTGATGTGGTTGGTGCGACGT
>JAJYQG010000137.1 GCA_021794775.1 Pseudomonadota bacterium | reverse complement strand
TGGCCCCCTGATGCACGTCATCGCCGCCAAGGCCACAGCATTTCAGGAAGCCCTGCGCCCCGATTTCAAGTCTTACCAAAAACGCGTCAAAGCCAATGCCCAGGCCATGGCAGAAACCTTCATCGAGCGCGGTTTGCGCATCGTCTCCGGCGGCACCCAAAGCCACCTGTTCCTGATGGACCTGCGCGCTCGCCAGATCACCGGCAAAGCGGCCGAAGCCCTGCTGGGACGAGCCAACATCACCGTCAACAAGAACGCCATCCCCAACGATCCGGAAAAACCTTTCGTCACCTCAGGCATTCGCATCGGCTCACCGGCCATGACCACCCGTGGCTTTGGCCACAACGAAGCGCGCAAAGTGGCCCATTTGATCAGTGACCTGCTCGAAGCCCCGGAAGATGAAGCCGTGCTGCAACGGGTACTCGCCGATGTCGCCGCCCTTTGTCAACGTCACCCCGTTTACCGCTAAGCACAGGAGTTCGCATTATCATGGCAGGTCACAACTTTCTCTTCGTTCCCGGCCCCTCCAACGTGCCCAACCGCGTCCTGCGGGCGATGGCCGTCCCCATGGAAGATCACCGCTCCGTGACTTTTCCTACGCTGACTCGGGAGGTTCTTGCCGGGCTGCGCCGTCTGTTCAAGACCGAACATGGCCATCCCATCCTTTTTCCTTCTTCCGGCACCGGTTGCTGGGAAGCCGCCCTGACCAACTGCCTCAACCCCGGCGACGCCATCCTCGCCTCGCGTTTTGGCCAGTTCAGCCATCTTTGGTGCGACATGGGACAAAGGCTCGGTTTCGACATGAACGTCCTCGAAACCGAATGGGGTGAAGGGGCCCCCGTTGAACGCACCCGCGATGCGCTGGCCGCCGATGGCGAGCATCGCATCAAGGCGGTACTGGTCTGTCACAACGAAACCGCCACCGGCGTGAGCAGCGATATTGCGGCCATTCGCCGCGTCATGGATGAACTGAATCACCCTGCCCTGCTCTTCGTCGATTCGGTCAGTGGCCTGGGCAGTCTTGATTTCCGCATGGATGAATGGAAAGTGGACGTCTGTGTCAGCGGTTCGCAAAAAGGGCTCATGCTGCCAGCCGGCATGGGCATCACCTGCGTCAGCGCGAAAGCGTTGGAGGCGGCCCGCAACAGCCGCTACCCACGCTGTTACTTCGACTATCAGGACATGGTGCGCAGCAATGCCGGCGGCTATTTCCCCTACACCCCCTCGATTCCGATGCTGTATGGCCTGCGCGAATCGCTGGCGATGCTCGAAGAGGAAGGACTGGAACATGTTTTTGCGCGCCACCATTACCTGGCGGAAGGCGTGCGGGCCGCCGTTCTACAAGGCTGGAAATTGTCGCTTTGCGCCAAAGAGCCCCGCTGGTATTCTGATTCCGTCTCGGCCATCGTGGTGCCCGAAGGCTTCAACGCCAGTCTGGTCATCGAGCGGGCTTACCGCCGCTACAACTTGGCCCTGGGCGCAGGATTGTCGAAAGTCGCGGGCAAGGTTTTCCGCATTGGCCATCTGGGCGACCTCAACGAACTGATGTTGATGGGCGCCATCGCCGGTGCCGAAATGGCCATGCTCGACTGTGGCATACCCGTCACTCCAGGCAGCGGTGTCGCTGCCGCTTCCGAATATTGGCGCACCCATGAAGCCCCGCCGGGACTGGGAGGTCGGTCATGAAAGAACGGATCGTCTTTCTCGATCGCGCTTCCCTCAAGGCCAACGTGCGCCAGCCTTCCTGTGCCGAGCGCTATGAGGAGCATGAGAAAACGGACGTCAGCGACATCGTGGCACGCTTGCAGGGTGCCACCGTCGCCATCACCAACAAGGTGCCGTTGCGTGCCGAGGTGCTGCGCCAGTTGCCCGATCTGAAAATGATCGCTGTCGCCGCCACCGGTTACGATGTCATCGACATTCCAGCCTGCATCGAACGGGGCATTCGTGTCGCCAACATCCGCAACTATGCCGTGCATACAGTCCCGGAGCATACGTTCGCCCTCATCCTGGCGCTGCGTCGCAATCTGCTCGCTTACCGCCAGGATCTGGCCAACGGCGTCTGGCAGAAGTCTCCCCAATTCTGTTTTTTCGACCACCCCATCGGCGATCTTTTCGGCGCCACCCTGGGCATCCTGGGAGAAGGGGTTTTGGGTCAGGGAACGGCGCGACTGGCCGAAGCTTTTGGCATGACCGTACTGTTTGCCGATCATGCCCCTCCCAAACGGGATGATGTCCGCTATACCCCCCTGGAAGAAGTCCTGGAGCGGGCCGACGTTCTGTCGCTGCATTGCCCCCTGACAGCGGACACGCGTCACATCATCGGTGAGCAAGAACTGCGGCGCATGAAACCAACGGCGCTGTTGATCAACACCGCACGGGGCGGTCTGGTGGATGAAGCGGCCCTCATCAAAGCCTTGGAAGAAGGTTGGATCGGGGGCGCCGGCTTCGATGTTCTGACCACCGAGCCTCCTGTCCACGGCCATCCGCTGCTCGAGGTACACCGTCCCAACTTCATCCTCACGCCCCATGTGGCCTGGGCCTCCGATGGAGCCATGCAGTTTCTGGCTGACCAGCTCATCGACAACATCGAGGCATGGCATAAAGGGACACCTCAAAATCTGGTGGCCTGAGTCTCAGGGGGGCTTGGGTCCCCCTCTCCTGTCGGGCATCGTCACCCTGAGCGACTCCATGTTATCATCGCCGGATTGTTGACAGGAGGAGACATGGACATTCACGAGTATCAGGCCAAAGAGTTGCTGGCGCAGCATGGGGTTCCCATCCCGCGAGGCAAAGTGGCCTACACCCCGGACGAAGCAATCCACGCAGCCAATACCCTGGGTGGAGAATTATGGGCCGTCAAAGCTCAGATTCATGCGGGAGGCCGCGGCAAAGCCGGTGGCGTGAAGCTCTGCAAGACCGCCGAAGAGGTCGGCGCCACCGCCGAATCTTTGCTGGGCAACACCCTGGTCACCCATCAGACCGGCCCCGACGGCAAAATCGTTCAGCGCCTCTACATCGAAGCGGCCGAACCCTTTGACCGCGAAATCTATCTGGGCTTCGTGCTGGACCGCAAGGCCCAACGCATCCGCATCATGGTCTCGGGCCAGGGCGGCATGGAAATCGAAGAAATCGTCAAAACCCACCCCGATGCCGTGCTTCAGATCGAAGTCGAACCTGCCGTCGGTCTTCAGCCGTTTCAGGCACGCCAATTGGCCTTTGGTCTGGGTGGGCTGAACATCAAGCAAGTCCATCAATTTGTCACGGTGGCACTCGGTTGTTACCGCGCCTTCCGCACCCTTGATGCTTCGATGACCGAAATCAATCCGCTCGTCGTGACCCGCGCCGGCGCGATCATGGCCCTCGACGCCAAAATGTCGTTTGACGACAATGCCCTGTTCCGTCACCCGGAACTGCATGAGATGCACGATCCGGCCCAGGAAGACCCACGGGAAGCCCAAGCCCATTTGCATGGACTGAACTACGTGGGCCTGACCGGCGACATCGGTTGCATCATCAACGGTGCCGGCTTGGCCATGGCCACCATGGACATGATCAAATACGCTGGCGGCGAACCGGCCAATTTTCTCGATGTTGGCGGTGGCGCTTCCCCGGAACGGGTCGCGGAAGCTTTCCGTCTGGTCTTGTCCGACAAGAATGTGAAAGCCATCCTGGTCAACATTTTTGCCGGCATCAACCGTTGTGACTGGGTTGCCCAGGGCGTCATCCAGGCTGCCCGCGACCTCAAGGTTCCCCTTGTGGTACGCCTCGCCGGCACCAATGTGGAAGCCGGTCAAGCCATCATCCGCGACAGCGGATTGCCCATCATCACTGCCGATACCCTGGCCGACGCGGCGCAAAAAGCCGTGGCAGCCGCGCACGGCAAGACGGCGTGACGCCACGATTCAGGAGAATGTGATTCATGAGTATTCTTATCGACGAAAACACCCGGGTCATCGTTCAGGGATTTACCGGTGACAAAGCCACTTTTCACGCCACCGAAATGATCCAGTACGGCACCAACGTCGTAGGTGGAGTTACCCCTGGCAAAGGTGGCATGAAACATCTCGATCGCCCCGTCTTCGACACCGTGCGCCAAGCCGTGGAACAGACCGGCGCTGAAGCCAGCCTGGCTTTTGTGCCCCCCCCGTTTGCCGCCGACGCCTTGATGGAAGCAGCCGATGCTGGTCTCAAACTGATTTGCATCATCACCGATGGCATCCCGGCTCAGGACATGATGCGCGTCAAGCGTTACCTGCTGCGTTACCCCAAGGAATCCCGCACCATGATCGTCGGCCCCAATTGCGCCGGCATCATCAGCGCAGGCCGTGCCATGCTCGGCATCATGCCGGGCCATATCTACCGCCGTGGCAATGTTGGCATCGTATCCCGTTCGGGCACCCTGGGCTATGAAGCCGCAGCCCAGATGACCGATCTTGGCATCGGGGTTTCCACCAGCGTTGGCATCGGAGGAGATCCGATCAACGGCAGTTCATTCCTCGATCACATGGCACTTTTCGAACAGGATCCCGAAACCCACGCCGTGGTCATGATTGGTGAAATCGGCGGTCCTCAGGAAGCCGAAGCCTCGCGCTGGATCAAGGAAAACATGACCAAACCGGTGGTTGGCTACGTCGCAGGTCTGACAGCACCCAAGGGTCGCCGCATGGGCCATGCCGGTGCCATCATTTCCGGCGAAGGCGATACCGCGGGCGAGAAAGCCGAGATCATGAAATCCTATGGCCTGTTTGTCGCCCCCAGTGCCTCCGAATTGGGCAGCACCGTCGCCCAAGCCCTTGCCACCCTCTGACCGGAGATCGCCTCATGAGCTTTACCCAATATCCTCCCGCCACAGCCCGGTTGCACCGTTCCGAACTTGCCGTCCCTGGCTCCAACACCAGCCTTTTCGAGAAAGCCGCGCGTTCCAAAGCCGATATCGTTTTTCTCGACCTGGAAGATGCGGTTGCGCCCGATGACAAGGCCCAGGCACGGAAAAACATCATCGCCGCCCTGAACGACATCGATTGGGGCAGCAAAACGATGATGATCCGCATGAATGGTCTGGACACCCACTACGCTTACCGTGACGTGGTCGATGTCGTCGAGGCCTGCCCTCGTCTGGACATGATCCTGGTGCCCAAAGTGGGCGTGCCACAGGATCTCTACGCCATGGACATGCTGGTGACCCAGATCGAAAACGCCATGGGCCGCACCAAGCGCATCGGTTTTGAAGCCCTGATCGAAACCGCACTGGGGCTGGCCAATGTGGAAGCCATCGCCCAATCGACGCGCCGCCTCGAAGCCATGAGCTTTGGGGTGGCCGATTACGCCGCCTCCACCCGTGCGCGCACCACCATCATCGGTGGCGTACACCCCGATTCTGGCGTACTCACCGACAAGGACGCCAATGGCGAACGGGCCTACTACTGGACCGATCCCTGGCATGCCGCCCAAACACGCATGCTGGTGGCCTGCCGCGCCTACGGACTGCGTCCGGTGGATGGACCCTTCGGCGATTTCAGCGATCCCGATGGTTTCATCGCCGCAGCCAACCGCGTGGCTGTTCTTGGCTACGAAGGCAAATGGGCCATCCATCCTTCCCAGATCGAATTGTGCAATCAGGTTTTCACCCCCAGCGAAGCGGAAGTCACCAAAGCACGGCGCATCGTCGAAGCCATGGAACAGGCTGCCCGTGAAGGCCGTGGGGCCGTTTCTCTGGATGGCCGCCTGATCGACATCGCCAGCATTCGCATGGCCGAAAGTCTGCTCAGCAAGGCCAAGGAAATGGGACTGCAGGCCTGACGGGATGCGTCCATGACCACGCGTCATCCCTCAAACCAACAGCCTCCTTTGCGCCGCTGGCTCTTGGGGGTGACCGGTGGCATCGCCGCCTACAAAGCCTGTGAACTGACCCGCCTGTTGGTCAAATCGGGTCAGGAGGTTCAGGTCGTCATGACCGAGGCGGCAATCCAATTCGTCACTCCGCTGACCTTTCAGGCTTTGTCCGGTCGCCCGGTGGCCACCCATCTGTGGCAACCAGCCATGGATCATGGCATGGACCACATCGACCTGGCCCGCTGGGCCGATGCTATACTCATCGCCCCCGCCAGCGCCGATTTCA
>JAJYQG010000132.1 GCA_021794775.1 Pseudomonadota bacterium | reverse complement strand
AGTCGTTGCTCAAGCTGTCCAACGAAGAGGTCCGCGTCAATGTGGTGCATGCGGCTGTCGGCGGCATCACCGAATCGGACGTCAATCTGGCCCTGGCGTCCAAGGCGGTCATCATTGGCTTCAACACCCGAGCCGACGCTGCGGCACGCAAGCTCGTCGCCAGTGCCGGGGTGGATGTGCGTTATTACGACATCATTTACAACGTCGTGGACGATGTCAAAGCGGCGCTGTCGGGGATGTTGACCCCCGACCGCAAGGAAAACCAGCTGGGTCTGGTGGACATCCGCGAGGTCTTCCGTATCTCCAGGGTGGGGGCGGTAGCCGGCTGCTATGTGCTCGAAGGGTTGGTGCGGCGCGGTTCTCAGGTGCGTGTGTTGCGCGATCAGGTGGTGATTCATACCGGAGAGCTGGATTCGCTCAAGCGCTTCAAGGATGACGTGCGCGAGGTCAAGGGCGGTTTCGAGTGTGGTTTGTCGCTGAGAAACTACAACGACATTCAAGTTGGCGATAAACTCGAAGTCTTTGAAGTCGTGGAAGTGGAGCGGAGCCTTTAAGACGATGAAGGCTTTTCCCCGACGCGTGCGTGTGGCGGACCAGATTCAGAAAGAACTGTCCGAATTGGTGCGGCGCGAACTCAAGGATCCGCGCGTCGGTGCCGTTACCTTGACGGATGTTGAAGTCACCGCCGATTACGCCCACGCCACGATTTACGTCAGTTCCTGGGAAACCACGGAACGGCTCGAACAGTCGGTCCAGGCGTTGATCGATGGCGCGGGTTTTCTGCGGCGCCAGTTGGGCAAACGCCTGACCGTGCATACCTTGCCGCAGCTTCATTTTGTGCTGGATCGGTCGTTGGACCGGGCCGTTGCCCTGACCCACCTGATCGATGCCGCCGTGGCGGCGGATGAAGAACGGCAACAGGACTGAGCGTCCCGCGTGGCGTTCGGTCAACGGGGTGTTTCTGCTCGATAAGCCCCTGGGACTGTCGAGCAACCATGCCTTGCAGCGTGTAAGACGGCTCTTTCGGGCGGCCAAGGCGGGTCATACCGGGACGCTGGATCCGTTGGCCAGCGGCCTTTTGCCGCTCTGTCTCGGCGAGGCGACGAAATATGCCGGCTGGATTCTCGATGCCCCCAAATCCTACCGCGCTACGCTGATGCTGGGCATCACCAGCGATACGGGCGATGGCGAAGGTACGCTGGTTCCTGGTCTGCCCTTTGAAGGCGACGGAACCGAAATCGAGGCGGTGCTGCCGCGCTTCATGGGTCCTGGACAGCAGATTCCCCCCATGCATTCGGCCCTCAAGGTTCAGGGTCAAACCCTCTATGACCTTGCCCGTCGTGGCACGGTGGTGGAGCGTGCCCCTCGGGATATCCACATTCATGCCTTGACGCCGGTCAGCCTGGAGGGTGCCTGCCTGACGCTGGACGTGACGGTCAGCAAGGGTACCTACATTCGCGTGCTGGCCCAGGATATCGGTGTTGCGCTGGGCTGTGGCGCCTATCTGGCCGGTTTGCGACGTACGGCCACAGGCCCTTTTCAACTGGACGATGCGGTGACGCTGGAAACCCTGGAAAGCTGGTCCGAGACGCAGCGCGATGGCATCCTGAAACCGGTGGCGACCCTGCTGGAAGGTTTGCCCAGGGTGACGCTGGAGCGCCATCAGGCCCAATCTCTGCAACGGGGTCAAACGCTGGCATGGGATGGACCTGCGCCTGAAGGAGCTTGTCGCCTGTACGACGGCGAAGAACGGTTTTATGGGTTGGTGCAGTACGATGGGGCGGCCGGTGGGCGTTGGCTGGCGTTGCGCATGATGGGCGAAGCAATGGGAGAACGGACATGACGATGCGGCACATGGTGACGCAAAGCAGCGATGGCGCAACACCGGGCAGTGGTTTTTCGGGACGGGACTGGAAGGTCATCCGCGATCTGTTGCCCTACTTGATGGCCTACCGCGGTCGTGTTGGGGCGGCCATGGCCTTTCTCATGCTGGCCAAGGTGGCCAATGTCGGGGTTCCCTTGCTGCTCAAGGACATCATCGACCGCTTGTCGCCTGGGCGTGGCATGCTGCTGATGCCCCTTGGCCTGGTGCTGGCCTATGGCGTGCTGCGCTTTTCCACGACGCTGTTCAACGAATTGCGCGATGGCGTGTTTGCCAAGGTAACGCAGCGTGCCATCCGCCGCATTGCGCTGTCGGTGTTCTGCCACCTGCATGGGCTCAACCTGCGCTTTCATCTGGAACGCCAGACCGGAGGCTTGTCCCGCGACATCGAGCGGGGTACGCGCGGCATCGAAAGCTTGCTGCGCTTCACCCTCTTCAGCATCTTGCCCACGCTGGTGGAAATGGGGATGGTGGCCGCCATTCTGGCCTGGAAGTACGATGTATGGTTTGCCCTGATCACCTTGCTGACGTTGGGCATCTACATCGCCATCACGGTGGTGATCACCGAATGGCGCACCCATTTCCGCCGCCGCATGAACGAACTGGACTCAAAGGCCAATGCCCGCGCCGTGGACAGCCTGCTCAACTATGAGACGGTGAAGTATTTTGGCAACGAAGCCTGGGAAGCGGCCCGATACGACGACAATTTGGCCCATTGGGAAGAAGCGGCTGTCAAAAGCCAGACTTCCCTGGCGCTGCTCAACGTGGTGCAAAGTTTGATCATTGGGGTGGGTTCGGTGGCGCTCATGCTGCGTGCCGCCGATGGTGTGGTGGCGGGCCGGCTTACGGTCGGCGATCTGGTGCTGATCAATGCGTTGCTGCTGCAACTCTACCTGCCGCTCAATTTTCTGGGGGTGGTGTACCGTGAAATCAAGCAGTCGCTGGCCGACATGGAGCGCATGTTTCGGTTGCTGGCGGTCAATGCCGAAATTCGCGATACCCCTGGGGCCGAGCCGCTGCAGGTTGCCGGCGGGGCCGTCCGTTTTGAAGCGGTGGATTTTGCTTACGACGAGCGTCGTCCCATTCTGAAACAGGTGGATTTTGACATTCCGGCCGGCCATAAGGTGGCCGTGGTGGGGTCGAGTGGTGCCGGTAAATCGACCTTGTCGCGCCTGCTGTTCCGCTTTTATGACGTTGCTGCCGGACGTATCCTCATCGACGGTCAGGATATTCGCACCGTGACGCAACAATCCCTGCGCGCCGCCATCGGCATCGTGCCCCAGGATACGGTGCTGTTCAACGATACCATCTACGCCAACATTGCTTACGGTCGCACCGACGCCACGCGCGAGGATGTGCTGCGCTGCGCCCAATCGGCCCATATTCACGATTTCATCGAGAGCCTGCCGGAAAAGTACGACACCCAGGTGGGCGAGCGCGGGCTCAAGCTCTCCGGTGGCGAAAAGCAGCGTGTGGCCATTGCTCGCACGTTGCTCAAAAGACCGCGTATTCTGGTGTTCGATGAAGCCACATCGGCGCTCGATTCCCACTTTGAGCGGGAAATTCAGGAAGAGCTGGCTGCCATGGCACGCCACCACACCACCCTGGTGATCGCCCACCGGTTGTCCACCATCGTCGATGCCGACCAGATTCTGGTCATGGAACAGGGAACCATCGTGGAGCGCGGCAACCATGGGCAATTGCTGGCCATGGGGGGCCGTTACGCCGAGTTGTGGGCCTTGCAACAGGCCGAGGAAACTCAGTCGGCGTAAAGCAGGATGATGACCCGGGAGGGTCCGTGCGCGCCCACCACCACCTGTTGTTCGATGTCGGCGGTGCGCGACGGGCCGGAGACCAGGGTGACCCCGCGCGGTGGCCAGTCGGGTTCGCCACGCAGCTTATCCCAGGCGCTTTCAAAGTCGGCCACCAGCTGGTGGGTGGCTACGAGTGCGACATGAATGTCGGGCAACAGGCTGACGCTGGCGGGCGTGGTTGGTCCGGAAGTCAGCACCAGTGAACCGGTTTCAGCAATGGCGGCGGCACAACCCGTAACCCCGATGCGGTCGCCATCCTCGGCGTTGCGGTAGGCGTAAGCACCGCCATGCAGCCGTCGGGTCAAGGCCGGCCAGGCGACGACGGCGTCATGGCCGGGCAGGGAGGCGAGCCGCGTTTGCAGGGCCAGGCTTACGTCCTGGCCCTGTGCCAGATGTTCGACTTCGCTGCCCAAGGCCGTGGCGCGGGCTGCAAAACGCGCTGCCAACGAAGCTGGGTCATGGGGACCGGCCGGGCGTCCGGCATGCCCGACCTTGGCGGGGTCGGAGGGGGCCGGTTGCCCCGGTTTCTGGTTCAAACGCGCACGGATGCGTTGCAGGATCAGGGTGCGTGCCTCGCTCATCGACGTCGTCCCTGGGCCCATTGGGCGTGAAAGGGGATTTCGTCTGGTGTTGCCAGGTTGCGTCCGGATGTCCAGTCGGAGAGGCCGGGAACATGGGTCAGTTGTCCGGCTGGCCCACCCGCACGCCGCAACAGGCGCGACAGACGGCGTGCCAGCCAGTGGTAGATGCGGGGATGCAGCGCCGCCCAGCGCCACAGGCGCAGACCAAGCCTTTCCGACCAGGGGCGCAGCCCCCGTTCCACCGAGCGTTGACGCCAGCTGCGCAGCAGGGCAGGCAACGGAATGGCGACGGGGCAGACCACTTCGCAAGCACCGCACAGCGTGGCGGCCTGGGGCAGATCGCGGGCATTCTCCAGGCCAAGGTAGGCCGGCGTCAGCACGGCGCCGATGGGGCCGGGATAGACCCAGCCATAGGCATGGCCCCCGATGTTCTGATATACCGGGCAATGGTTCATGCAGGCAGCGCAACGAATGCAGCGCAGGGCGGGCTGCAATTCACTGCCCAACAGTTCACTGCGCCCGCCATCGACCAGGATGACGTGATGCTGTTGCGGTCCTTCGTCCTCTTCCGGGCGTCGTGGTCCGGTCAGCAGCGACACATAATTGGTGATCGGCTGACCGGTGGCGGAGCGCGGCAACAGGCGCAACAGGGGTGCCAAGGCAGTCAGGTTCGGAATGACTTTTTCGATGCCGGTGATGGCGACATGCACCCGCGGCAAGGTGGTGACGAGGCGACCATTGCCTTCGTTGGTGAGCAGAACGACCGAACCGGTTTCTGCCACCAGAAAATTGGCCCCGGAAATGCCCATGTCGGCGTTCAGAAAATGGGGCCGCAGCTGGGCACGGGCTTCCCGGCAGAGCGTCGGGATGTCGGTTTGACGCGGGGTATGGTGGTGCTGCTCGAACAGATCGGCCACCTCTTCGGCATTCTTATGCAAGGCTGGGGCCACCAGATGGGAGGGAGGCTCTCCGGCCAATTGCAGGATGTACTCGCCCAGATCGGTTTCCACGGTGCTGATGCCAGCGTCTTTCAGGGCATCGTTGAGCCCGGTTTCTTCGCTGACCATGGACTTCGATTTGACCACATGGCGCACCCCATTCTGACGCGCGATGTCGAGGACGATGCGGTTGACTTCGGCAGCGGTGGCTGCCCAATGAACCTGGGTTCCCGCATGGGTGGCGGCTTCTTCGAAGCGCAGCAACCAGGTATCCAGTTGGGGCAAGGTCATGTCACGCCAGGCGGCGGCCTGCTGGCGCAGCCCGGCAAAATCGTCCAGTTCGGCGATGGCAGCTGCCCGCGCGCTGGCAAAGCGCTGACCAAAACGGCGCAAGTTGGCTTGCAGTCCGGCATGCTGCAGGCGTTCGGTGGCATTGGCCTTGAAATGGTCGGCGCGACTTTGCATCAGAAGGTGGCGCTGCCGGCCAGCACTTCGGCCCAATGCCAGACGGGCAGGGGGTCACCTTCACGGCGCAAGCGGCCTTCGAGGTTGAGCAGGCAGCCCAGGTCGCCACCCACCACGGCCTGTGCCCCGCTGGCGCGAATGGAACGGCATTTGTTTTCCGCCATGCGGGTGGCGATATCGCCCAGTTTGACCGAAAAAGCCCCGCCAAAGCCGCAACAGACATCGCGGTCGGGCATTTCCACCAGCGTCACGCCAGGCAATCGTCCGAGCAATGCGCGCGGTTGGGTGCGGATGCCCAGTTCGCGCAAGCCCGAGCAGCTGTCGTGGAACGTCAGCCGCCCCTGAAAAGCATGGCCCGGCGGCTGAAAGGCCCGTGCATGGAGAAAGCTGGACAGTTCATGGGTGCGTTGTCCCAACGCCTGGAAACGGGCTTGCAGGGCGGGCGTAT
>JAJYQG010000090.1 GCA_021794775.1 Pseudomonadota bacterium | reverse complement strand
CAATTTTCGGGAAACCGACCTGGCCCGTCTGCGCGTTGGCCAATCCAGCACCGTGGACATCGACGCCTATCCCGGCCATACCTTTCATGGCCATGTGCAAAGCCTGAGTCCGGCCACCGGATCGAGCCTCTCCGTCCTTCCGCCCGAAAACGCCACCGGCAACTGGGTCAAGGTGGTGCAGCGCCTGCCGGTGCGCCTTTCGCTCGACGATCCCGACCCCGCCCATCCGTTTCAGGCCGGCTTGAGCGCCACCGTCTCCGTGGCCGTGCGCGATGGACACTGACTCCGCAGCGCCACCCAACAAAGCACTCATCACCGCCTCGGTGATGGCGGCCACCATCATGCAAGCGCTGGATTCCACCATCGCCAACGTGGCGCTGCCCAACATGCAGGGAACCTTGAGCGCCACCCAGGATGAAATGGCCTGGGTTCTCACCTCCTACATCGTCGCCGCCGCCATCATGATTCCGCTGACGGGCTGGCTGGCCCAGCGTCTGGGGCGCAAACCGGTGTTTCTGGTCTCAGTCATCGGCTTCACGCTCAGCTCGGCGCTGTGCGGACTGGCCACCACCCTGCCGGCCATCGTCCTGTTCCGCTTTCTGCAAGGCATCTCCGGAGCTGCTCTGGTCCCGCTGTCGCAAGCGGTGCTGTTCGACATCAACCCCCCAAAAAACCACGGACGCGCCATGGCCTTCTGGGGCGTTGGCGTCACCATGGGTCCCATCATCGGCCCTGCCCTGGGTGGCTGGCTGACGGATCATTACAGCTGGCGCTGGGTCTTCTTCATCAATGTTCCCATTGGCATCCTGGCCTATCTCGGCCTTTCCATCTCCATGCCCAACACCCGAAAAATCGTCAACACTTTCGACTTTTTTGGTTTTCTAGCCCTGGCATGCGGCATTGGGTCGCTGCAACTGCTGCTGGACCGCGGCGAACTCAAAAACTGGTTCTCTTCTCCCGAGATCGTAGGTTACGGACTCATGGCGAGCGTGGCCTTCTACCTCTTCTGCGTGCATACGCTTTCCCATCGCCGCCCTTTCCTGAGCCCCGCCCTGTTCGCCGACCGCAATTTTGTCACCGCCAATTTTTTTATTTTCCTGATCGGGGTGGTGCTTTTCGCCACCCTCGCGCTGATCCCCCCCATGCTGCAAAAGGAAATGAACTATCCGGTGGTGCTCACCGGGCTCGTCACCGCCCCACGGGGGGCGGGGACCATGCTGGCCATGATGCTGGTGGGTCGATTGATCGGCCGCATCGACCCACGTTTGATCATGTTCACCGGTCTGGGCCTGACCGTGATCTCTCTCTGGCAAATGGCCCATTTCGATCTGCTCATGGGTCAGTGGCCCATCGTCTCCACCGGTCTGCTTCAGGGGTTTGGCATCGGCCTTTCTTACGTTCCCCTGTCCACCCTGGCTTTCAGCACCCTGGCCCCCACCCTGCGCAACGAGGGCACGGCCTTCTTCAACCTGCTGCGCAACATCGGCAGTGCCATCGGCATCTCGACGGTCCAGATGCTGTTGACGCGCAACACCCAGACCATGCACGCTTCGCTGGCCGCTCACCTCACCCCCTTCAGCACCAATCCGGTTTGGGCCTATGGGTCCATCGATACCTCCACCCATGCCGGACTGGTGCAACTCAATGAACTCGTGACCCGTCAGGCGGCCATGATCGCCTACAACAACGACTATCAACTGATGATGATCATCACCCTGGCGGTCATGCCCCTGCTGTTGCTGTTGCGCCCTCCGGCCCGTTCGTCGCACGACGATGCCGCCGTTCTGGAGTGAGGCATGAGAGCTTCCCTTTGCCTTGGCCTGTTGCTGCTGTCGGGATTGTCGGCCTGCTCCACGGACCCGACGCTGGAGGCCCCGGATCATCCCCCCCATGCCTACCTTGCAAGCGCCGATGAGACCAACCTCGCCGGCCATGTCGTCCTGGGTCAGCAACTCGAAACCGCATGGTGGACCCTGTTCGGCTCCGACGCCCTCAACAGCCTGATTCACCAAGCCGTCAAGGCCAACCCCGGATTGGCCGCTGCCAAGGAAACGCTGGCCCAAGCCCAGGCCGCAGTCGAGGCAGAACAAGGCAGCCAGATGCCCCAGGTAAGCCTGGGCGCCATCACCGGACGACAGCAATATGGGGTTGCCCTGTTCGGGCCCTCCAACTTCTTCATTCCCCCCTTCACCTATTATGAAATCGGCCCCTCCATCAGCTGGACCCCCGATCTCTTCGGTGGTGGCCAACATCGGCGCGAACGCCAGCAGGCGCTGGCCGATTACCAGCAACATCAACTGGACGCGCTTTATGTGGCGCTGACCGGCAATGTGGCGGCCCAGGCTGTGCAACAGGCGGCATGGCAAGCCGACATCGACGCCGTTGCACGGCTGATCGCCTGCGACGAACGCTTGCGCGACCTCACCCAGCGCGCCATCGCAGCCGGTGCAGCCAGCCGCCCGGATCTGGTCGATGCCGAAGCACGCCTGGAGGCGGATCAGGCTCTGTTGCCCGCCCTGCAACAGGGTTACAGCCTGCATAGCCATACCCTGGCCGTGCTGCTGGGTCACGGACCAGGCGAAGGAACCCCCATGGCCGTGCCTTGGGCCCAGCTCAAACTTCCCGTCACCCTGCCGGTCAGCCTGCCCTCCGCACTGGTCCATCGACGCCCCGACATTCTCGCCGCCGAGGCCGAACTGCATGCCGCCGGGGCCGCCCTCGGCGTGGCCAAGGCCAACCTCTACCCGAGTCTGACGCTGAGCGCCAACATGCTGCAAGAAGCCTTGACGCCGTCACGGATTTTTTATGGCGCCAGCAATGCATGGGCCTTGGCAGGCGCCATTTCGGCGCCCGTCTGGGATGGCGGCATGCTGTCGGCGCAACGGCGTGGTGCCGAACATGCCTACCGCGCTGCCCTGGACAATTACCGCGATACCGTGGTGCGTGCCTTCGGCCAAGTGGCCGATGCGCTCACCGCCCTGGTGCATGACGACCAGGCCATCGACAGGCTCAGCCAGGGTGCCCGAACGGCCACCAGCGCCCTGGACATCGCACACCAGCATGCCGAAGCCGGGGATGGTAACCAGATGGACATTGCCCAGGCTCAGCGCCTCGATGCTCAAGCCCGGCGTCAACTGACCGACGCGCAGGCCGCCCGCGACCTCGACGCCATCCGTCTGTTCGTCGCCCTGGGAGGGGTTCCACCGGGGTCGCCACCCTCCGGAAACTGAAGCCTCCGCCGATCTCCGGTCTGGCACGCCCCGAGCCAATGGGGTACATTGACGCTGTGCCGTGCCGTCATCCGGCCGCCCTCATACGGAGTCTTTACCATGCCACAGGATATGGCCACCCTGCGCATCGGGCGCTACTGAACCGATGGCCCCCATCCGCAAACTGTTGGACATCCTGGGGATCGCACCGCCCTCACGCCAACCCGCCACCCATGACCGGCACTGGCACGAAACCCTGCATCTGGAGGATGGCCGGCAGGTCGACTATGCGATTCGCCTTTCCAGCACCCGCCGTACCCCGCGGCTCAAGTTTGACACGCGCCAAGGTTTGGTTCTGGTCGCACCTCCCCATTTCAAGCGCCCCCAACTCATCGCCCTGGTCGAACATCACCGGGACTGGGTGGCACGACGCCTGCCCGATTTTCAACGAATCCAGCAAGAAGTCGCCATCCTGCCCGAGGTGATCCTGCTGAAGGCTTGTGCCGAATCGTGGCTGGTCGAGTACCGCTCCACCCAGCATCCCACGTTGCGCACCCACAGCAATGAGCCGCAGCGGAGACTGCGCCTGAGCGGCCCCGTGGAGGACCATGAAGCCTGCCGCCGCGCCCTGCGTCGCTGGCTGATGCGTCAGGCTCAGCGCATCCTGCCACCGTGGCTGGACAGGCTGGCCGAAGAAACGGCCCTTCATCCCAGCCGCATCGCCATCCGTCACCAACGCAAACGCTGGGGCAGCTGTTCCACCACGGGAGGCATCAACCTCAACGGCAACCTGCTGTTTCTGGAGCCTGATCTGGTGCGTTACGTCATGCTGCACGAACTCTGCCACCTGAATCACCCGAATCATTCGCCTCATTTCTGGGCCGCCCTGCATCGACTCGATCCACGGACGGAGGACTGGCACCGGCAACTGCGCGCCGCGACGATGCCAGTGCCCCTTTGGGCACAGTACTGACGGATCGTGCCGCTCAGCTTTGGCGCGGATAATCGGTATAGCCGACACGCGGATCGGTCAGTCCGTAACCATAAAAGGTGCTCATGTCGAAATCGTTGAACGCCAATCCCTTGGCCACCCGCTGAACCAGGTCGGGGGTAGCGATGTAAGACTTGCCAAAAGCGACGGCATCGGCATCACCGCGCTCGATTTCCGCCGCTCCCGTGGCGACCGTAAACCCTTCGTTGGCGATCACAGCGCCGCCAAAGCGACGCTTGAGCTCCGGGGTCACCCGATCCGGCCCCAGCGATTCTCGGGTAAAAATGAATGCGATTTTGCGCTGCCCCAACTGTTCGGCAACGTAACCAAAGGTGGCTACGCGGTCGCTGTCTCCCATGTCGTTGGCATCTCCGCGCGGCGACAAATGCACGCCAACCCGCCCTGCCCCCCACACCGTCGTCACGGCGTCGGTCACCTCCAGCAACAGACGGGCACGCTGCGCCACCGGACCGCCATACGCATCGGTACGCCGATTGGTGCTGTCTTGCAGAAACTGGTCGAGCAGGTACCCGTTGGCCCCATGCACCTCCACGCCATCAAAACCGGCATCCTGCGCGCGCAAGGCGCCCAGACGATAATCCTCCACGATGCCAGGCAACTCGGACAAATCCAAAGCTCTTGGGGTGACAAAGGGACGCTGGGGACGCAGCAGGTTGACATGTCCCTTGGCCGCCACTGCGCTGGGCGCTACCGGCAAAGCGCCGCCCAGGTAAAAAGGGTCGGAGATGCGCCCGACATGCCACAACTGCAACAGGATTCTTCCGCCAGCGCGATGCACCGCCTCGGTCACCAGGCGCCAACCCCGCACCTGCTCATCGGTCCAGATGCCAGGTGTGTCGGGATAGCCCACCCCTTGCGGCGCTATGGCCGTGGCTTCTGCCAGGATCAGCCCCGCATCGGCACGCTGGGCATAATACTCTGCCATCAGAACATTGGGGATGCGACCCTCGGCACTGGCGCGGCAGCGCGTCAATGGCGCCATCACCAAGCGATTCGGCAAATGAAAATCGCCCATCACCAAGGGCTGAAGCAGTGCATGCATGGTCTTTCTCCAATTTAGTACGAAAGCGAACCATTCTGCCACAGAATCGCGGCCACCGTTCGTTCGCCTGCTGAAATGCCGCCCCACGCATGTCCCGTACCCCCTCATCCGTGCTAGCATGCCTCTTGACGATGCAAGGTTGCCCCCGGGCCCTGCCTGGATCAACCTCACCCTGAACCCAGCCTTCCGCTTCTTTAGTCCCATGGCCCTATCCGACGATGTCAGAACCACCGCACGGCTGTGGATCGCCTCCTTTCTGGCGGGCATCCTGGGCGCCTTTGCCCTGTCGCTGTTCCACGGTGCCACCCAGGTCGTCGAATGGCTTCTGACCCGGCGCACAGGCAGTCTGGTGGACGATGCGCTGTCCCTCCCGGCATGGGGGCGGGTGCTGGTTCCCACGCTCGGAGGGCTGATCGGCGGGCTGATTCTGTCGCTGGGACGCCGTTGGGAAAACGCGCCCCACATCGATTACATCGACGCCGCGCGCTCAGGCAAAATCCGTCTCAACGACCGCACCAACACCCTGCGCTCCCTTTCCTCGCTGTTTTCCGTCGGCTCCGGCGCCTCCATTGGCCGCGAAGGCCCCATGGTTCAGCTGGCCGCCACCCTGTCATCCTGGCTGGCCCAAGTCTATCCCGTGCCAGACAACCAGAGAAACGCCATCTTCATCTGCGGCATCGCCGCCGGCATCGCCGCTGCCTACCATGCTCCCATCGCCGGGGTTGTGTTCATTCTGGAACTGGCCCTGGGATTTTTTGCACGGCACACCATCGCGCCCGTGCTGATTTCTGCCGTCACCTCCAGCGCGCTGCTCTTCTGGATGGTGGAGCCAAGCCCGTTGTACATCATGCCGACATTGCCCCCCTTCCAC
>JAJYQG010000012.1 GCA_021794775.1 Pseudomonadota bacterium | reverse complement strand
AATGGAAGTCGGCGCTGGTTGTCGCTGGTGGTGTTCAATCTTCAACCTTCTGAATTCATGAAATTTTTGGTGTTGTTGTATGCCGCGGATTACACCTCCAGAAAGGCGGCTCTCATGCATAGCCTCAAGAAAGGTTTTTTCCCCTTGTTTGTTGTGATGTTTTTGGTGGGCATGCTGTTGCTTAAAGAGCCGGATTTTGGCGCATTTGCGGTCATGACCGTTGTGGCGGGATCGATTCTGTTTCTGGGGGGGATGGATTGGCGCTTGTTTCTGGGGCTGGTTATTTTGCTCAGCATTTCGTTTGTGCTGCTGATCGTTTTGTCGCCCTACCGTTTCAACCGCTTGATGTGGTTCTGGAACCCGTGGGCCGATCCGTTCGGGAAAGGCTATCAGCTGACCCATGCCTTGATTGCATTTGGTCATGGAGGGCTATGGGGCCTAGGTCTTGGCGCCAGTGTTGAGAAACAGTTGTATTTGCCGGAAGCCCATACCGATTTCTTGATGGCTGTGATTGCCGAGGAACTGGGATTTGTCGGTGTCCTGGTGACCATGGGGCTGTTTTGTTTTCTGGTGATGCGTACCTTCGTCATTGGCCGGCGTGCGGCCTCGATGGAACGTTACTTTGAGGCCCTCGTGGCGCAGGGAATCGGCGTTTGGATTGCGGCGCAAAGCCTGGTCAATATAGGTGTCAATATGGGTCTGTTGCCGACCAAGGGGCTGACTCTGCCATTGTTGAGTTATGGCGGCAGTGGCATCGTGGCCAACATCATGGCGCTGGCCGTGCTTTTTCGCATCGATTATGAAACGCGCCAGAGCATGCGCCATCGCGTGGGGAAAGTCTGATGCGCTGTGCTTTGATCATGGCTGGAGGGACCGGGGGGCATGTGTTCCCTGCGCTGGCTTTGGCCGAGGCTTTGCGTACCCACGGCTGGCGTGTCATTTGGCTTGGTGGTGGCGGCATGGAAAATGCCTGGGTCGAATCCCGGGGCTTCTCCATGGAAAGGGTGCGCATGGCTGGGGTACGGGGAAAAGGCATGATGAGGGCTTTGCAGTCACCGATCATGTTGGCCTGGGCATTAGGCCAATCGCTGGTCATTATGTTGAAACAGAGGCCTCATGTGGTGGTGGGGTTTGGTGGCTATGTGGCCTTGCCGGGAGGGCTTGCTGCCGTCCTGTTGCGCTTGCCGTTGGTGGTGCATGAACAGAATGCTGTCGCAGGTTTGACCAACAGGATCTTGGCGCGTCTGGCAACCCGTGTCTTGGAAGGGTTTGCCGATTCGTTCAGGCAGCCATCTTCTCATCCGCTGGGACGCTGGCTTGGTTTTCCCCGAAGGGTTTTGACCGTGGGCAATCCAGTACGCCAAACATTGTTGAATTTGCCATCCCCGGCGGTACGTTTTGCTTCCCGTGAGGGCAAATTGCGCATCCTCGTGCTGGGTGGAAGTCAGGGGGCGCAAGCTTTGAATCAATGGGTTCCCAAGGCCATGGCGTTGATACCAGAAAACCAAAGGCCATGGGTCGTACATCAGGGGGGGGCGAACAATCTGCCCCAATTGCAGGAACAGTATCGCCTGGCCGGGGTGAGTGGAGATTTGCGCCCATTTATCGATGACATGGCAGAGGCTTACAGCCAATGCGATCTGGTGATTTGCCGTGCTGGAGCATTGACCCTGGCGGAACTGAGTGCTGTCGGTTTGGGCAGTGTTCTGGTGCCTTTCCCTGCCGCGGTGGATGATCACCAGACGCGCAATGCCCGTCGCTTGGAAGAAGTTGGTGCGGCCAGACTATGGCCCCAACAGGAATGCGACCCACAGGCTTTGGCACACTGGTTGGAAGCGTTGGATCGCAAGCAACTGCTGGTCATGGCTGAAGCCGCGCGAGCGGTGTTTCATTCCGAGACGGTGGCGGACATGATGGGCGTTTGCGAGGAGCTGGCAGCATGAAGCACCGTGTTCGTCATGTACATTTTGTCGGGATCGGCGGAGCGGGCATGAGCGGCATCGCGGAGGTTCTGCTCAACCTGGGTTATGAGGTCAGCGGCAGTGACCATTCGCGCAATACGGTGACGCAGCGCTTGACCGGTTTGGGCGCGCGCGTGTGGTACGGGCATGCGGCGCAACACATCGAAGGAGCGGATGTGGTGGTCTGTTCAACCGCCATCGCTGCCGATAACCCGGAATTGGTTGCAGCCCGTTGGGCTCATGTGCCGGTGATACCCAGGGCCTCGATGCTGGCGGAACTGATGCGTCTGCGCAGGGGAATTGCGGTTGCCGGAACCCATGGCAAGACCACGACGACCAGTCTCGTGGCCAGTATATTGGCCGAAGCGGGACTCGACCCCACTTTTGTCATCGGAGGGAAGCTCAACAGTGTCGGCACCCATGCAGCGCTGGGGACCGGTGAGTTCATGGTGGTGGAAGCGGATGAATCGGATCGCTCATTCCTTTTGTTGCACCCGGTGATGGCGGTGGTGACCAACATTGATCGGGACCACATGGAATCCTACGGACAGGATTTTGAGCAACTCAAAGATGCGTTTGTCGAATTTCTTGATCATTTGCCATTTTATGGCCTGGCCGTTCTCTGTCTTGAAGATCCCGTCGTGGCTGAAATTGCGCCGCGCATCACCAAGCCGGTGCGCACCTATGGATTCGGCGAGGAAGCCCATGTTCGTGCGCTGGATGTAACCTGCGAAGGGGGTGGGATGACTTTCGGGGTGGCGCTGAAACTCGAACGTTCGGCTTTGGCTGAAAGAAGACTGGAGATCAGGCTCAATTTGCCCGGGCGCCACAATGTGTTGAATGCATTGGCCGCCATAGCAATCGCTCTCGAAGCCGGTGCCCCATATCCGGCCATAGTGCGTGCCTTGGAGCGTTTTAATGGGGTGGGACGGCGTTTCCAGCGTTATGGAGAGCTCCATCTACCAGGGGCCAGGACGATAACCTTGGTGGACGATTATGGACACCACCCGGTTGAAATGGCGGCAACCTTGAGCGCTGCCCGTGGGGCTTTTCCGGGACGTCGGCTGGTGCTGGTTTTTCAGCCGCATCGCTATACGCGCACCCGCGATTGCTTTGATGGGTTTGTCAGGGTTCTGGCTGAGGTCGATCGGGTGTTTCTAATGCCGGTTTACGCTGCGGGCGAGGAGCCTCTTGCGGGGGCCGATGCTGCGGCGTTGCTGAAGGCCTTGGCGCAAGGTGGGGCAGAAGCGCGGACGGTTGAAGTTAAGGTGCAGCAGGATATGATCCCTTTGTTGGTTGAGGATTTATGCGATGGGGATGTGGTGATCACCATGGGGGCAGGCAGCATCAGCCAATTGCCGTTGCGGCTGGTGGAAAGTTTTCGGGGGGGGGCGTCATGATGGTGCGCCAGATGGGGCCTGGTGAATGGCGTCACGATGAATCCATGGCGCATCATGTTTCATGGCGTGCGGGAGGGCCGGCAAGGAGCTTGTACCATCCGCGTCATCGGCAGGATTTTGTCGACTTTCTTGAGCGGCAAGCTACAGAACAGGACATCTTGGTATTTGGGTTGGGCAGCAATCTCTTGGTACGGGACGGCGGGATCAACGCAACGCTGGTTCAGATGCACGGGGCGCTCAAGGGTGTGGTGCGTCAGGATGATGAGGATTGCTGGGTCATTGAAGCCGGTGTTCCGGCCCCCAAGGTGGCCCGCCTCGTGGCGCGCGCAGGCTATGCTGAGGCCGAGTTTCTGGCTGGCATACCCGGCACCATGGGAGGGGTGTTGGCGATGAACGCAGGGTGTTATGGACGAGAAGTCTGGTCTTATGTGCGAGCGGTTGAGACGGTCAATCGCCGCGGACAGCTGCGTTGGCGTCGTGCGGCGGAATACGACATTGGGTACCGTTCGGTACGACTCAAAGCCGATCCCGGCTCGACCGAATGGTTTGTTGCTGCCCAGCTATGCTTTCCCCGAGGTGATGCCACCCTGTCGCTTGAAACCATGCGTGCTTTGCTGGCCCGTCGCGTAAAGGAGCAACCCTTGGGACTGCCCAATGCAGGATCGGTTTTTCGCAACCCGCCGGGTGACTATGCCGCCCGGTTGATCGAACAGTGTGGACTCAAAGCGCGGCGTGTGGGAGATGCGGAAGTGTCTCCCAAACATGCCAACTTTATTGTGAATCGTGGACAAGCATCAGCCGAAGATATTGAAACCCTGATCCAGGATGTTCAACAACAGGTGCAACAGCATTTCGGCATAGGGTTGCATCCTGAAGTCTGTATTGTGGGGGAGCGGCGATGAACCATGGGCATCAAATGGATTGGGAGATAACAGCGTGGCTCTGACGATGTCGTATGGGCGCCCACAGCAGGGTGGAAAATCGCGTCGCTTGGCGCAGGCAGAACAGGGGCGTGCTCGTGCCGAGGGGGAGACCTTTCGGAGCCAATGTTGGGCCTGGCTGAAAGCGCACGGATGGGCATTGTTGGGACTGGGGGCGACCGTCGTGTTTCTGGTTGCCGGGGTTCATGCGGTGCGTTGGGCTGTGCATCGACCCTATTTCCAGATTCATCGTACGGTGGTTACGGGGGCATTGCACCAAGTTGACCAGGCGTTGGTGGCTAAAATGGCGCAGCGCATCGAAGGCGGATTGTTCACGACCGATCTTGTGGCCGCGGCCACCGAGTTGAAAAGCATACCCTGGGTACGATCGGTGCATTTGCGCAGGGTCTGGCCAGATACCCTTGAGGTGCAAGTGGAGGAACAGGTTCCGGTTGCTTACTGGGGTGACGATGACTTGCTGAACACAAGGGGAGAGGTCTTTGCGGCGGAATATTTGGGTAATTTGCCCCATTTTGCAGGGCCACGGGATACCGGGCCAGAAGTATTGCAGGCTTGGCAGCGTTTCAACAGCATTTTGCAGCCATCGGGGCATCGCATCGAAGAATTGACGATGTCGGAGCGCGGGGGTTGGATGCTGGTATTGGAAGACGATAGCCATTGGCTTCTGGGACGCGATCAAGGCGCGAAGCGGCTTTCCCGTTTGATGGCGGCTTGGCCGGTTTTGCGCCAGGATGGTGCCATCCCAGCAGGCAGTACGGTAGATCTGCGCTATCCCAACGGGTTTGCCGTTCATCTGCCGGAAAACGACTCGCAACGGAAGGTAAGTCATGATGAAAAGTAATCGTGAAACGCGCGCCTTGATGGTGTCCCTTGATGTCGGGACGTCCAAGATCGTGGCGGTCGTGGCCGAACTCAAGTCTGAGGGCAAATACGAGATTATCGGATTGGGGCAGGCGCCTTCAAAGGGATTGCGTCGCGGTGTGGTGGTCGATATTGAATCGGCTGTTCAAGCCATTCAGCGGGCTCTGGAAGAAGCGGAGGTCATGGCCAAGGTCAAGATCCGCGAGGTGTTTACCGGGATAGCGGGCAGCCATGTCAAAAGTCTGAACAGCCATGGCATGGTTGCGATTCAGAACAAGGAAGTCTCTCAGGGAGATGTCGACCGGGTTCTGGAAACCGCCCGGGCCGTCAACATTCCCAACGATCAGCAAGTACTGCATGTGCTGACGCAGGAATACATCATCGATGGCCAGGAAGATGTCAAAGAGCCGGTGGGAATGAGTGGCCTGAGGATGGAAGTCAAGGTGCATATCATCACTGGCTCGGTGTCTGCGACCCAGAATATTCTGCGTTGCATTCGGCGCTGTGGTTTGGAGGCGGAAGAACTGATTCTCCAGCCTTTGGCGTCGGCAAGGGCAGTGGTCACCGACGATGAGAAAGATCTTGGGGTTTGTTTGGTCGACATCGGTGGAGGGACCACGGATATTGCGGTGTTCGTCAAAGGGGCCATTCGCCATACCGCGGTCATCCCCATAGGGGGCGACCAGATTACCAATGACATTGCGATGGCGTTGCGCACCCCGCTGGCTGCTGCCGAGGAGATCAAGGTGCGCCAGGGTTGTGCCTTGCGACAGCTGGTCGATCCCGATCAGATGGTGGCCGTGCCTGGGGTGGGGGAGCGCGGAATGCGCCAGATGGCACGTCAGACTTTGGTAGAAGTGATCGAGCCTAGGGTCGAAGAACTGTTCAGCCTGGTTCAGATGGAGTTGCGTACGCATCGTTATATGGATTTGATTCCTTCTGGGGTGGTGCTGACGGGTGGCACAAGCGCCTTGGAGGGCATTTTGGAACTTGGCGAAGAAATTTTTCATGTTCCCGTGCGCTTGGGGGTTCCTTTTTACCGTGGACCCTTGGCC
>JAJYQG010000126.1 GCA_021794775.1 Pseudomonadota bacterium | reverse complement strand
AGCAAACGGGTATTCCAGCTGCCAAAGCTGCCGAACACATTGGTTTCCGGGGCGGCCGACGGCGCCATGGAATTGACCGCCACCGTTCCGCCAAATGTCGCGTAACCGATGTTGCTGGCGTCGCCGCAACCCATATCAACCTTGAAGTTGCCAATGTCCTGTGCCATGAAGTACGACGTGGAATGGTGCGTAAAGTCGTTGGAATCCCCCCAGGGGATGCCATCGAAGGTCACGTTGTACTGCCCGTCCTGGAAACCGCGAATGCTGAGCGCCTGCGTTTCCATCATGCCAGGACCATTGGGATCGACACTGACCACGCTCGGCAGAATCGAAATGATGTCGGTGTAATTGGAGCCGGCGCTGGCATTTTGCTGAATGTACTTTTGGCCGACATTGAACACAGGTTCGGTTGCATTCACCGACATGCTGGAAGGCGACTCATAGGCCGCTGTTCCCTTACCCGTTGTGTCGACGGGAGTCGCCGCACCACCGCTGGCACTCACGGCGCCAAGGTCATAGGTTTGATCGGCGGATGCCGATGAAGCCGCCCCAATCAGGGCGATAAAAGCAATGACAGCGCGGTGCGATGCACGCAGCGCGAATCGATTCTGATCCACGTAGATTCCCCCTCAAGCTATGGTGTATGTGTATTGCTGCTTGGGTGGATTGTGAACATACTTTTTTACAATTCCATCAAGAGACGATGAAATTTATGTGACAGCCTCCCCTGAAAATAAAAACGGGGTTCCACCAGGAACCCCGTTTTTGCCTTTGGTGCCGATGAGCAGACTCGAACTGCTACGGCTTTCGCCACCGCCCCCTCAAGACGGCGTGTCTACCAATTTCACCACATCGGCTTAAGCTTTCATTTTACTCAATGCACAAATCTTACTTTGGAATCTGGTTGGCCGGTGAGGATGACGGCGCTTGGGGTGCCGACGGCGATGCTGCCGGAGCACCCAGAACGGCGTGATCCATGACGCTCGCTGCATGATGCTGATGGCCAGAAAACCAGGTCAACAAAAGACTGGTGCAAAAAAACACAGCAGCCAGAACCGCCGTGCTGCGACTCAGGAAATTGGCCGCACCACTGGCTCCGAAAAGCCCTCCGGCGGAACCCGATCCGAAGGCAGCGCCCATGTCGGCACCCTTGCCATGCTGCATCAACACCAGCCCAATGATGCCCAATGCCGCACCAATGTGCACCACCCACACCACCGTTTCCATCTTTGCCTTTCCTTGATTGGGTTACTGCGCCGCCGCTCGGGCAATCGCCAGAAATTCCTCTGCCACCAAGGATGCGCCACCCACCAACGCGCCATCCACATCGGGCTGAGACATCAATTCTACCGCGTTTGATGCTTTCACGCTACCACCATACAGAATGCGCAACCCCGCCGCCACCGTTTCAGCATGTTCGGCCATTTGTTGACGCAACCAACCATGAACTTCCTGGGCCTGGGCCGCCGTGGCGCTCCGACCCGTGCCAATAGCCCAGATCGGCTCATAGGCCAGTGTCGACATCGAGATGCCCTCGGCACCCAAAACTTCGATGATGGCGCCAAACTGGCGCCGCACGACAGATTTGGTTTCACCCCTCTCACGCTGCTCCAGCGATTCGCCAAGGCATACGATGGGGGTCAGACCGGCTTCCAAGGCCCGTTGCGCCTTTCGTGCCACCAACGCATCCGTTTCACCGTGACGCTGACGGCGTTCCGAATGTCCTACGATTGCATAGCGACATCCAAACTCGCCCAGCATCGAGGCCGCCATCTCACCGGTGAAAGCTCCGCGCACTTCGTCGCTGACATCCTGCGCCCCCCAGGCGCAGTTCGTGCCCTGCAAAATTTGACGTACCTGATCGAGGTAAGGGGCGGGAACCAGCACCGCCATGTCAACGTGGTCGGGACTTTGCGCTCCTATCAATGCACGCAGCAAGGACTCATTCTGCATCAGCGACCCGTGCATCTTCCAATTCCCGGCAATCAATTTTCTGCGCATAGGTTTTCTCACTTCTTGTTCAATCGACCAGCACGGGATGATGCCCTGAATGCGAACCATATGCAATATGGAAACATGCCCAAATCCAACGAAGCGTCGAAATGAGCCTTTGCCTCGAATCGCTCAACCGAATTTTCCCGTGATGTAGTCTTCCGTGGCTTTTTGATTCGGCTTGGTAAAAATGCGGTCGGTTTCGTCAAACTCGATCAGCTCCCCCAAATACATGTAAGCCGTAAAATCGGACACACGGGCGGCCTGCTGCATGTTATGGGTCACCATAACCACGGTATAGTCGCTCTTGAGGTCGTGCACCAGTTCCTCGATGTGCGCTGTCGAAATCGGGTCCAGCGCCGAACAGGGCTCATCGAGCAGAATCACCTCGGGCCTGATGGCGATACACCGCGCAATGCATAAGCGTTGCTGTTGTCCTCCAGACAATCCATAGCCGCTCTGCTTCAGCTTATCTTTGACTTCACTCCACAATGCGGCTTTGGTCAAGGCCCACTCTACGCGATCATCCATTTCGGCATGGCTCAACTTCTCGTACAAGCGGACGCCAAACGCGATGTTCTCGTAAATCGACATGGGAAAGGGCGTTGGCTTCTGAAACACCATCCCGACCCGGGCGCGCAACAGGGTAGGATCTTCTTTCTTGTCGAGCACATTCACGCCATCCAGAAGAATCTGCCCTGTGATGCGGTTCTGTGGATACAATTCATGCAATCGATTGAACGTCCGCAGCAAGGTTGACTTGCCACAACCCGATGGTCCGATGAAGGCCGTCACTTTATTGGATTTGATGTTCATCGACACGTTTTTCAAAGCATGAAAACGGCCGTAGTAAAAATTCAGATTGCGGATGGCAATGCGCACATCCGCCCCAATCGGGGACAGGTTGGCGACAGTCGAGTGGCTCATGATTCCCCGGCTCAATGATGTTTTTGCTGAAAGAAAATACGCGCCAGGACATTGATCCCAAGCACGCTCAGAGTAATGAGGATGGCACCGCCCCAGGCCAGCTTATGCCAATCATCGTAAGGACTCATGGCAAACTGGAAAATCACCACCGGCAGGTTGGCCATCGGAGCATTGATATTCCAGTTGGTAAACTGATTGTTCAATGCCGTAAACAGCAACGGAGCTGTTTCTCCGCTTATCCGGGCCACCGCCAGCAAAACTCCGGTCGCAATGCCGCTGCGCGCCGACCGATAAGCCACCAGTGAAACCATTTTCCAGCGTGGCGCTCCCAATGCAATCGCCGCTTCCCGCAATCCATCCGGAACCAGGCGCAGCATGTCATCGGTGGTACGCACCACCACCGGAATGACAATCAAGGCCAGAGCCAATGCCCCTGCCACTCCCGAAAAATGATGGGCACGGGATACGTACACCGTGTAAATGAACAGCCCCAGCACGATGGATGGCGCGCTGAGCAAAATGTCGTTGACGAAACGTGTGGTCGGCGCAAGCCAGCCACGTCGACCGAACTCAGCCAGGTAAGTCCCGGCCAGGATGCCGATCGGCGTGCCCACGAGGGTCCCCAAACCGACCATCATCACACTCCCGAGGATCGCGTTCGCAAGCCCCCCCATCGCCCCAGGGGCCGGTGTTGGCTGCGTCAACAGCGAAAGGTTCAGCGCTCCGAATCCGTTGGACAATAAAGACCAGAGGATCCAGGTCAGCCAAAACAGGCCAAACCCCATGCCAAACACCGACATGGCCAGATGAAACCGGTTGCGCCGCTGTCGGCGCCGGTAGATGCGTACGGCTTCCGGTGTTGCATTGCGCATATCAGCTCCGCTTGCCTTCACTACGCCCCATGCGCAGCAACATCAGTTTGGCGATCGCCAGAACGATGGTGGTGATCACGAAAAGCAGCAACCCCAACTCGATCAAGGCCGACGTATAGAGATCACCCACAGCTTCAGCAAATTCATTGGCCAGCGAGGAGGCAATGCTGTTGCCAGGAGCCAGCAACGAAGGGCTGAGATGCTGGGTGTTGCCGATCACGAAGGTCACCGCCATGGTTTCCCCCAACGCGCGACCAAGCCCCAGCATGACACCGCCGACCACCCCAGCTCGCGTGTACGGCAGAACCACTTTCCAAACCACTTCCCAGGTCGTCGCACCAAGGCCATAAGCCGACTCCTTGAGCACAACCGGGACCAATTCAAACACATCGCGCATCACGGAAGAAATAAAAGGAATCACCATGATGGCCAGAATGACCCCAGCAGTCAGCAGCCCGATGCCCAAAGGAGGCCCCTGAAACAACTTGCCCACCAACGGTATGGCGCCCAAGGTCTGGATCAGAAACGGCTGAACCGTATGCGAAAAGGCCGGCGCAAAGGAAAACAGCCCCCACATGCCATAGATGATGCTGGGGATGGCCGCCAGCAACTCAATGGCCGTGCCCATGGGGCGTTTAAGCCAAACAGGCGCCATTTCGGTGAGGAAAATGGCGATGCCAAAGCTGATCGGCAAGGCGATGGCCAACGCCACCAGAGAACTGACCAACGTCCCATAAATGGGAATCAGGGCGCCGTACTGATCGCGTACCGGGTCCCAATCATCCGACCAGAGAAAGCTCCACCCAAAAGCCCGAATGGAAGGCATGCCGGTCCAGACCAGAGAAATCAGGATGGCCGCCAGTACAGCCAGAACCAGAAAAGCGAAACCTCGCGTAACCCACTCGAACAGGGTGTCTTCCCAACGGGCTGCCCGGATTCGCGTCCGTGCACCTGAGGCGGGCAACGTTTGTTGTGGATCCACCAATTTCATGCCGCACCGCCTGAAACAAAACAGGGTAAAAACCGAAACGAATTATACACGGAGCCTGAACATCCTGATTCGTGACACATGAAAAATACTGCCGGCTTGCGAACACAAACCGGCAGAGAGAAAACCCGATTCCGGAAAAGGCGGAGAGGGTTACCCCTCATTCCACCCAAGCGTTCAGTACACAGCCTTGCCGCCAGCGTCCTTGATCGAAGCCTTCCACTCGTCTTCAATCATTTTCACCACGCGTTCCGGCATCGGAATATAGTCCAAAGCCAAAGCGGCCTTCTGACCGTTCTTGTAGGACCAGTCAAAGAATTGCAAAGCAGCCTTGCCGCGCACCGGATCTTCCTGTGTTTTCTGCATCAGAATGAAGGTTGCGCCCGTTATCGGCCAGCTGGTCTTGCCGGGCTCATCGGTCAAAATCTCGTAGAAACCGTTGTCGGGTTTCCAATTGGCGTTGCTGGCAGCTGCACCGAACGTATCAGAATCCGGTTTGACGAACAACCCATCGTGGTTCTTCATTTGGGCATAGACCATCTTGTTTTGCAGCGCATAGGCATATTCCACATAGCCAATGGCACCAGCCTGCTGACGTACGTAAGAGGCCACGCCTTCGTTACCTTTACCATTGATACCCGTTGGCCAACGCACAGCTGTGTCGTTGCCTACCTTTTCTTTCCATTCCGCGCTGACTTTGGACAGGTAATTGGTATAGATGAACGTCGTGCCCGATCCATCGGTGCGGGATACCACGACGATGTCCTGGGCCGGCAGCTTCAGGCCTTTATTCAGAGCCTGAATGGCAGGGTCATTCCACTTGGTGATCTTGCCCAGGTAGATGTTGGCCAGCGTTGGACCATCAAGCTTCATTTGACCCGCCGCCAGCCCTTCGAGATTGACCACAGGCACGACACCACCCATCACCACAGGCCACTGAACCAACTGATTCTTGTTCAGCTCTTCACGGGTCAGGGGTTTGTCGGTAGCACCAAAATCGACCACTTTGGCCTTGATCTGCTTGATGCCGCCCCCCGAACCAATGGACTGATAGTTGAGCACGTTCTGCGTAGCCGCTTTGAAACCTTCGGCCCATTTGGCACAAACCGGGTAGACAAAGGTCGACCCCGCACCCGTAATGTCGGTTGCGCCAGCAACTCCAGTCAGCGACAGCAGTGCCAGCGAAGCCAGCAACGTGCAGGATGACAACCTTTTCATAACGTTCTCCTTGGGATCCGGAAGTGTAAAGTTTTTAGGGCGTTGTACGATGCTGCCAGCCTACCGGCGATTTGTGACAAGTTGATGACAGCTTCATGAACTTTATCCTCAGGGCCCGACCGCCACGATTTCCAATGGCATGCCTTGCACGCGCCACTGTTCGGCTTCTTGGGCCAAATTGCTTTCCGCCAGACTGTGGCGCTCCAGCCAACGTGCGCACACCTCAAGGCGGAACGGCCCTTGCCCGGACAGCTTGAC
>JAJYQG010000122.1 GCA_021794775.1 Pseudomonadota bacterium | reverse complement strand
TCTCCCATACCGAAGTTTCAGTACCCTTCAGCACCTTGACACCCACATCCCGGCCCCATTTGTCACCACCCCAGAATAAAGTCAGGGCCAAAGGAGCGGTTTGACGGGCTTGGCGCTGAGCTTCGACCAGCCATTGGGACCATCCCGGATCCAAAGGATCCTGCCAGCCATACAGCGGGACCGGCGCCAGGGTTGGAGGTGGCCCCATCGGTTCGCTGACGCGGTTGGCGGCTGTCACAAACCATGTGGGAGGCGCGTAATTCAACGCTTTTTGCTCGTCCCAGCCGGCACCCAGCAAGCCAGCAGCGACCAACGCCACCAGAAGCAGGTAAGCCAAAACCACCATCAGGGAAAAATGCCCGACCCTATCGGTCCATAACCGTTGGGCTGCAGCAAACCAGGGATTGTGAGCTGGCATCGGCATGGCCTATTCGAGACGAACGCGGGGATCGAGCCAGCGGTACAGCAAATCGCCCAGCAGGTTGGTGAGCAGGGTGGCCAACGCCACATAGACCGTGGTGGCCTTGATCAGCGGGAAATCGCTGCGCTCCACGGCCATGATGACTTCGCGGCCAATCCCCGGAATGGCAAAGAAATGTTCCAGCAGAAAAGCACCCGTCAGCAATCCTGGTAGCCCCATGAGCACATCGGTCACGATGGGAATCGCCGCATTGCGCAGCACATGGACCCAGAGGATGCGGGTCTCGCTCAAACCCTTGGCCCGCGCCGTGCGCACGAAATCCTGATCGATCTCATCGAGCAGGAACGAACGGTAAAGCCGCACCGACGGGGCAATGCTGACCATCAAGCCCAGCAGAATCGGCAACACCGCATAGGTGCTCAGGTTGGTGCCCAGGGAATCGCTCCAGCCTTTGACCGGGAACCAGCCCCAGACATAGGCCAGCCAATACTGCCCAACGATGATGTACACCAGCAGACTGATGGACATGGCCACCGTGCTGACCACCCGCACCCCCTGATCAAGCCATGAACCGCGCCAGGCCGCCACCAGCAAAGCCACCGCCAGCGACAGCAAGGTTTGCAGCAACAGCAAAGGCAGCAGCAGCGTCAGCGAAGGGCCCAGGCGGGTCCAGAAGATGGTCGAAACCCGTTCATGGGTCGCCCAGCTCTCCCCATAATCCCCGCGCACCACCTGTTCCAGAAACAGCAGGAACTGGGACCCCAAGGGCAGGTCCAGCCCCAATTGATGCCGCACATTGGCAATGTCTTCAGCACTGGCCATTTTACCCGCCAGCAGGGTTGCCGGATCGCCGCCCACCCAATTGAACAAGACAAACACCAGAAAAACGACGCCCAGCAAGGTCAACAGGGCATGCAACAGCCTCCGCAGGAGAAACATGGCCATGCCTGGATGGGTCATGGGGCACGCCCCGCCGCATGTTCCGCCGCGATGTCGAGGTAAGCCCAGACCGATGGCAAAATGGGGTGAACCTTGAATCCCATAACCCAGGGCTGAGACAACACGTTGCGCACCGGGGAAGTGCTGACCTTGGTCACCCCCTGCAATTCCAGGCGACGGGCCAAACGATGGTAGAGCGCATCGCGCTGGGGAGAATCGGGCAATGTCAGGGTGGCTTCGTAAAGCCGATCCCATGTTGCATCACGGTAGCAGCTGGCATTGTTCTCGTGGGTATGGGGTCCGTACCAGAGCTGCATGAAGTTGTCACCATCGGGATAATCCGCCACCCAACCCGATAACCGGAACTGGATCAGGCATTGACGTTCGGCGCGGATGATGTCGGGGAATTTGCGCTTGTCGCTGATAAAACGGAGGCCGATGCGATCCAGGGATTTTTTCATCACCTCGTCCAGCTCTCGATCCTGCGACGATAAACCTGTCGTGTAATGCAGCGCCAGTTCTCCTCCTCCCGGCAATTGACGGTAGCCATCGCGCCCACGCCGATAGCCATAGGCATCCAGCAGACGGTTGGCCAGCCAGGGGTTGAAATTCAGCAAACTGCGGTAACCTGGGTCATATCCGGCCACACCGGGAGGAATGGGATAGGCATTGCGTATCGCCTGCCCTTTGGCCATGACGCGAATCATCTCGGCATCATCGATGGCGAGAAAAATGGCGCGCCGCAAAGCCACTTTATCGGCGCCCTGCCCCCCCAGCACCGGATCTTCCTGATTGATGAAATAGTAGGCAATGGAAGGATCGACGCTGCGTTCAAGCCGGATCCCGCGCGCACGCCAATCGCCCCTGAGCCGATCGCCTTCCAGCGCCAGCGGAGCAAACTGAGCCGGAATGCCGAGGATGTCGAGTTCGCCTTTGCCAAAACTGAGCCAGGCGGACTGGGGCTCCTCCACAACTTGAAGGTCGATTTCATCGATGCTGGGAATGGGCTTACCTTCCATTTCGCGCACCAAGCGCTGATCCTGCTCATTCGTGGCGGTGAAATGCCAACGCTCCTGCCTAAAATTGGGATTCTTCAACAGTTGGATGCGTGCGCCGCGCATCCAGCGTCCAAGGCGGTAAGGACCTGTCCCCACAGGATGGGAAGCCGTATCTCCAGCGTACTTCTCGATCACTTCTCGTGCCACCACCCCCATCATCGGTTGTGCCATGGCATGACCAAAGTTGTAATCGGTGGCCTTCAGGCGAATGGCCAAACGGTAACGATCGAGCATCTGTAAACCAGCCACCGGCGTATCGTAATCAAAGTGACCGGTGCGTCGCGCCATCTCCGCCCGTTCGTCCAGGCCAACGATCTTGCCATCGAGCAAAAATTTATAGGGTGAGCGGTTCTTGGGATCCATGAAGCGCATCAGGGTATACACCACATCCGCACTGGTCACTTCGCGCCTGGGCTCGGTAAAGGCAGCATCGGGCGCAAACCATACCCCCCGTTTCAGGGTAAAGATCCAGAGCTTGCCGCCCTCCTGGACTTCCGGCATGGCCGCCGCCAAACGGGGGACCAGTTTTGCCGGTCGCGCAAGGTAGTCGTACGTCAGCAACGATTCAAACAACTGCTGTTCTATCGCCGCCGTGTTGAGATCGGAGGTCATGACCGGGTCAAAGCCTGTCTCCGCCGAACCGAGCGCCACATGCAGCACCTTGGGCGGCGCTGCCGCCGCCACGAGACAGAGCATGAGACCATATCCCAGCATGCTACGGCGCACGATGCTCCTTATCCTGATCCCCAACCTGCCTTTCATGCGCCTTCGTGTCTCCATGCTTGCATGGCATCATTCTACCTTGTCCGCCACGCTTTCCGGCGACGAATGGTTTATCATGGGCGGCTTCATCGTAAGGAGGCTTAACCATGGGATTTCTGGCTGAAAAGAAAATCTTGATCACCGGATTGCTCAGCAACCGTTCGATTGCCTGGGGCATTGCCCGGGCCATGCAACGTGAAGGTGCCGAGATTGCCTTAACCTATCAGGCTGAGGCCGTGCGTTCCCGGGTAGAAAAGTTGGCGGTTGAACTGAATGTGACCGCCGTCTATCCCTGCGATGTTGCCGAAGATGGTTCCATCGAGCAACTGTTTGACGACCTGGGTCGGCGCTGGTCTGCCCTGGACGGTATCGTCCATTCCATTGCCTTTGCCCCTCGTGAGGCATTGACCGGTGCTTTTCACGAATCGGTGACACGGGAAAATTTCCGCATCGCCCACGACATCAGCTCTTACAGCTTCGCCGCCTTGGCCAAACATGGGGCCGCTCTGATGGCTGGTCGGCAAGGTGCTTTGCTGACCCTCTCCTACCTCGGAGCCGAGCGCTCCGTGCCCAACTACAACGTCATGGGACTGGCCAAAGCCAGCCTGGAAGCCAATGTGCGGTATCTGGCCCAGAGCCTGGGACCATTGGGAACCCGGGTCAACGGCATTTCGGCGGGCCCGATCAAAACATTGGCCGCAGCGGGTATCGGGGATTTTGGCAAGATCCTGGGTTATGTGGAGCAGACCGCGCCGTTGCGCCGCAACGTCACCATCGACGAAGTCGGCAATGCAGCGGCCTTTTTATGCAGCCCGCTGGCCTCCGGCGTGACCGGAGAAATTCTGCATGTGGACGGAGGGTTCTCAAGTACCGTACCAGGAATGGCGGGATAACTTCGTTCGCAACAATGCATCGGGGTAATGCAACGTGTACCCCAATGCATCGCCTCTTTCAGTGCCCCGTAGGCAACCCTTCCAACAAGCTCTTGTCGAGAATCTTGATGGTCGCCTTACGACGCAGTGAAGCCACCACTTCCTCCAGCACTTCGTCGCCATAGGCCCGAGTCAAACCGGCTTCGGCTTGCTTGCGCAAAGTCGGATCGTCGGTCTGCCCAGGCTGGACCGCCGTCACCCTCACCAGGACATAATCCCCGTTGGGCGCTGCTCCCCCGACATAACCCGGCAGGTGGTGCTCATCGAGACGAAAGGCATCGGCCACCGCCAAGCCACCGGGTAGAGCCCCGGCATAAGCCTGTTGACGATTGAGCTGACGTTCACCCGACCAGTTGACAGTGCCCGCTTTGCCTTCCCGTAACGCCTTGAGCATGGCTTCGCCCGCAACGCGGGCAAGGCGTACCGCTTCCTCATGGATGAGATGGGTCTCGATGGTCTGCCGGACCTCCGCGAAAGGTCGAGCATGGGCCGCATGGAAAGCCGTGACACGGGCGGCCACCAAGGTTCCCGGGGTCACTTCGATGGCCGCCGTGTTGCGATGCTCCTTGAGTACCGCGGGAGAAAACAGAGCCTCCTGCAACTTTGGATTGGCCCATAACCCGTCCTCGACATTGCGTGCGATGCCAGCCTGATTCCGAATCGTCAGATGGTAGCGCGCCGCTGCCGGCTGCAGACTGCCCGATTGCTCGTATACCAGCGTACCAAAACTTTCGGCTTCATCGGCAAACAGTTTGTTGGCCTTCTGCCGACGCAATTCCTGGGTCAGGGCTGGTGTTGCTTCGGCCAATGACACCTGTTTGGCGGGATGAACATCGGTAACCTGAATCAGGTGATAGCCAAAATCCGTTTCCACCGGCTCGGACAGTTCGCCTGGCTTGAGGGCAAACACTGCCTGTTCAAAGGGTGGAGTCATCACGCCATGGGCAAAGTAACCCAGGTCTCCTCCCTGACGCGCCGAACCAGGGTCCTGCGAAACGTTGCTGGCCACGGCGCCAAACTGATCCGGATGCGCCAGCAGTTGCTGGCGCAGTCCCTGAATTTTGGTCAGGACCGCCTGACGTTCCGTGCTCGAAGCGCCTCGGGCGACCGTCAGCAGGATATGGCGCGCGCGGCGCGTTTCCTGTCCCTTCCAGCGCGCCTGATTGGCGGGGTCGTCGTATGCCTTGCGTACCTCATCCGCGGACACGGTGACATCGTGCAGCATCTGATCCACCGATAGCGTCAGGTATTCCACATCCACCTGATCAGGAATGGCAAAGGCATCGGCATGGGCATCGTATTCATGGCGCACCGCTTCGGGGGCCAAGGCCACCTGGGCAAGGTAAGAGGCCGGCGACAGCACCGTACTGGACATGGTGCGCGTCTGACCTTCGAGGCGCAGAAAAGCATCCAGGGAAACGTGAGGAACCCAGGAGGTGCTCACCAGCGATTCCTGCTCCAGTTGCACCATCAGGTCGGAACGCAAGCGCCTTTCAAATTCCGCCGGAGTCATCCCCTGATTCTTCAGCACCTGTTCGTAGCGTGCCTGAGAAAACTTGCCATTGTTCTGAAACAGCTCGATGCGTGAAATCTCATCGATCAGGAACTGATCGGGAACGACGAGATGCAGATCTGCCGCATGACCCAACAGCAACTGACGGTTGACCAGCGCATTGAGCGCCTCGTAACGCATCGCCGGAGTATCCTGCTCGTTACCCGCATTGGCATTCTGGGTCTGCTGATTGCGCAAAGCCTCACGATACTCTTCCTGGCCAATGGTATCACCATTGACCTTCAGGACCGCTCCCCCGCCACCGCCTTGGCGAAAGTAATATTCCATGCCAAACAATGCAAAAGGGATGGTGATCAACGCCAGAATAACCTTGGCAACCCACGTTTGCGACAAATTGCGGAAGCCTTCCAGCATCAGAATCCTCTCTGAAACAAAAAAACCGTTGATTGCTCAACGGCTTTTTCGATGATTTGGCGGAGTGGACGGGACTCGAACCCGCGACCCCCGGCGTGACAGGCCGGTATTCTAACCAACTGAACTACCACTCCAAAAACTCTTGCGACGAATGTCCACTTTACTTGGTGGGTGCTGAGGGGATCGAACCCCCGACATTCGCCTTGTAAGGGCGACGCTCTACCAGCTGAGCTAAGCACC
>JAJYQG010000063.1 GCA_021794775.1 Pseudomonadota bacterium | reverse complement strand
GACCAGTCGGTGGTGGCCAGGATGCGTTAGGTTTGTCCTTGCACCAGGGAGAAGGCGGCTCGGAGGAGCGGCGTGTTGGGAAAGAGTGTAGATAACGGTGGTCGCAGAATCATCAAAAGGGGAGACCCCTTAGGCATGACCATTCAAACCCCGCCATTATACGGGATCGCTGGCAAGACATGAACGGGGGCCAAGCACTTTCTCAGGGGTCGGGCTGGCAGCCTTGCGGGAATGCCTGTTCGAAGCGGGTACGATCCAGGTTTTCGCCTTGCCATTCCAGTTGGGTGACCCAGAGCGTATGCCCATCCCCGCAGCGGAAATAGGTCACGGCATGGGGTATGGCCGAGAGGCTGCTGGCCAGGATGCGCAAGGGTTGTCCTTGCACCAGGGTGAAGGCTCCCGGATAGGGGGGGGCCACACCACGCACCAGATTGTGGATCGCAGTGGCCGGGCAGGACCAGTCGATGCGCCCGTCTTCAGGTTTGCGGCCACCACAGTATTCTCCCAGCGCGAGGTTCTGGGGGGTATGCACAGCCTGCCCCGCGAGCAGGGCGGGCAGGACCTGTTGCAGCGCATGGACGCCGGCGGCGACGACGCGCAGAAAAACCTCATGGGCGGTATCGTTCGGCCCGATGGGGACCGCTTGCTGGGCCACGATGGCGCCTTGATCGGGCTTTGCGGTCATGGCGTGCAGGGTGGCCCCGGTTTCGGTTTCACCGCGGATGACGGCCCAGTTGACCGGAACGCGGCCGCGGTAGCGTGGCAGCAGTGAGCCGTGCAGGTTGTAAGCACCGCGGGCAGGCAAGGCCAGCAGGGCGGCGCCCAGCATCAAACGGTAATAGAACGAGAACAGGAATTCCGGTTGCTGTGCCGCGATATGGGCAACCACGCTGGGTTCGTTGGGGTCATCGGGGGTGATGCAAGGCCGGTCATGGGTTTTGGCCCATGCACTGACGCTGTCAAACCAGAGGTTTTCCTGGGGATTGTCGCGGTGGGTGACAATCAGCGCGATGTCGAGACCCGCTTGATGCAGAACCTCAAGGCAACGTACCCCCACCGTGTGGTAGGCAAAAACCACCACGCGGGTTTTGCGGTGATCGGCTTCAGCGCACAAGAGGGTCTTCTCCGCTGGTGGCGCTGGGTTCGGCCTCCAGGATGCCCTGAATGAGGAAACGGGGGCGGTCGCGCACCTGTTGATAAATGCGTCCGACGTATTCTCCCAGCAGACCGATGCTGAACAGGAGGATGCCGATCAGAAAAAAGGTGATGGCGAACAGGGTAAAGAGCCCCTCGGCCTCGGGCCCGACGATCAGGCGGCGAAGGAAGAGGAACACCACGAAAAGACCGGACAAAAGCGACAGTCCCATGCCCAGCAACGAGAAAAACTGGAGTGGCAGGATGGAAAAACCGGTAATCAGGTCGAAATTGAGGCGAATCAGGCTGTAGAGCGAATATTTGGATTCGCCGGCCGCCCTTTCTTCATGCCCCACCGTGATTTCCGTGGGATGGGAGGAAAAAGTGTAGGCCAGTGCGGGAATGTAGGTGTTGACTTCGCGGCAGGAGGTGATGGCATGGATGATGGTCTGGTCGTAGGCCCTCAGCATGCAGCCCTGGTCCGTCATGCGGATATGGGTCACTTTTTCACGCAGGCGGTTCATCAGGCGCGAGGCCCAATGGCGCCAGGCGCGGTCCTCCCGGGTGCGGCGAATGGTGCCGACGTAATCGTGGCCGCGATCCATGGCGGCGAGCAGGTTGCCGATGTCTTCCGGCGGGTTTTGCAGGTCGGCATCGAGGGTGACCACGCGCTGTCCGCGACAATGTTCGAAGCCGGCCATGATGGCCATATGCTGCCCAAAATTGCCATTGAACAGGATGACGCGCGTGACATCGGGCCGTTTCTGAAACTGTTCGCGCAGCAGGGCCGCCGAACGGTCGCGGCTGCCATCGTTGATGAACAGACATTCGTAGGGAATGTTCAGGGCGTCCAGCGCGGGATAGAGCCGCGCAAAGAGCTGGGCCAGACCCGCTTCTTCGTTGTAAACCGGGATGACAACCGACAGGATGGGTGCGCCGATCATGATTGGGCTGCCTCCGCCAGAACGCGGTTCAGGGTATCGCATACGCGGTCCACCTCTGCCAGGGTCAGGGACGGATACAGCGGCAGGGTCAAGGTCGAACGGGCAATGGCTTCCGCGTGCGGAAAATCACCTTCCTGGTGGTTGCCCCGGTAACGGGTGGTGAGGTGCAGGGCTTCGTAGGAGATGCCCGTACCGATGCCTGCCTGGTGCAGGGCATCCATGATCTGCTTGCGACTCCAGCGCAAACGGTCGAGGTTGAGCAGGGGCGCAAAAAAGTTCCAGCTATGCCCGCTGTCGCCGCGGAACGGCAAGCGGCAAAGGGGATGGTCTTGCAGCCGTTCGAAATAACGGGCAACCAGCTTCTGGCGGCTGGCCACGAAGGCATCGAGGCGGGCCAGTTGAGCCAGGCCGAGTCGCGCATGGACATCGGGCAGGTTTGATTTTCCACCGGTCACCACCACGTCGCGGGTTCCATCCGCGAGGCGCACGATGCCATGAAAGCGCAAGCGTTCGGCCATCACGGCTTCCTCCGGACGGGAGAAGACCAAGGCGCCACCCTCGATGGTGGTGAGCGTTTTGTTGGGGTGGAAACTGAAGCTGACGATATCGCCGAAGCTGCCGATGGGGCGGTTCTGCCAGCGGCTGCCGATGGCCAGGGCAGCGTCTTCGATGACGCGCAGTTGATGACGCTGGGCCAATCCGTAGAGCGCGTCGGGGTCCAGAGGCCAGCCCGCAAAATGGGTGGGCATGAGGGCGCGGGTGCGGGGGGTGATGGCCCGTTCAGTGGCGTCAAGATCCATGTTGCGCGTCACCGGATCGACGTCGACGAACACCGGGGTGGCTCCGGTGCGTGCCACGGCGTTGGCGCAGGCAAAAAAAGTCTGGGCTGGCATGATGATTTCGTCACCGGGGCCCAGACCCAGCGTCAGTACGGCTACTTCCAGGGCGGAGGTGGCCGAATTGAAGGCCCGTACCGGGCGGCCGCCGTGGTAGTCGGAGAGGGCTTTTTCAAAGGCCAGTACCTGGGGGCCCGACGTGATCCAGAGCGATCGCAGCGTATCGGCCACCTCCGCAATCATGGCTTCATCGAGGGTGGGGCGGGCAAACGGCAGAAAGGGCAGGTTATGAGCGTGCAACGAGGGTAACTCCGACGAGAATGATGGCGATGCCGGCGATGCGCAACAGGTTGAGGGATTCCCCCAGCAACGCCCAGGCGGCGAAGGCATTGACCACGTAACCGATGGACACCAGCGGATAGGCTTGGGAAACGGGGACGCGGGTCAAGGCCAGAATCCAGATCACGACGCTGATGGCATAGCAGGTCAAACCGGCCAGGATGGGCCATTCGGTGGCGATCTGCCAGGCAACCGGCAGGACCTGTTCCCAGGAGAACGCGAAATGTCCGAGCCGATTGGCTCCCGCCTTGAGCAGGAGTTGGGCGGCGGCGTTGAGCAATACGCCAGCCAGAATGAGAAAAAAGCTGACCTGACTCATGACCGCGCCACTATAACACGATGTGCGTCCTGAAACAGTACATGAAACGTAAAACCCTGCCGGCTTAACCGGTTGAACAAGGGGGGTGGCAAGATCGCAAGCGCCTGGGCATCGTGTTCCCAAACGTTGCGAAAGGCTTCCAGCGAGGGGATGGCATGATGGGGTTCCAGGCTCAGGCCAAACGCCATTTCATCGCTGTAGGCGACAGGCACGACGGTGCGTTGCAAATAATAGTCCAGGGTTTGATCGTAGGTATCGACGGAATAGATGTGGCTGGCAGTCTGGAAACGGGGTCCCAGCAGACGGGCCAGATCATGCCCCGATTGGGTTGCGGCCAGCGCATCGGAGCCGACCAGCAGCAGTTGGGCTGCGCCCAGGGCAGCCAGGGCCAGGTGGTGCAAGGGCGTGGCAAGATGATGGCGCTGGCGGATCAGATGGTATCCCCCAGCCCCCATCGACAGCATGGCGGCCGCGCCAATCCAGCGGGCAAAGTGGCGATACCCGTCGATCATGTCGGCATCGAGATCGAGGTGCAGGCCGAGCTGCTGCCTCAGCCCGGGAAAGCTCAACAGCAGGGCGATGAGTCCCAGCAGGCCACCGCCGGCGCTCAGCAGCCAGGCTGGCGAGGCGGGAAGGGAAGCTGGGCGCAGGGCCAGATGGCGCGCTGTCAACAGCGCCAGGGCAGGGAAGGCCGGCAGGATGTAATCGGGCAGCTTGGAGTCGGACAGACTGAAGAACAGCACCACGAAAACGGCGTAGAGGCCGAGAAAGCGGGATGGCGAAAACTGCCGGCCGTGGTGGCGCCACAGGACATCACGCAACGCCTGAAAGGCGATCCAGGTCCAGGGCCAAAGTCCGGCGAGCAGGATGGGTAGAAAATACCAGATGGGCTCGACGCGCTGGTGAATGGTGCTGGTGTAACGGTCGAACTGTTCGTGAATGAAGAAAAAGGACAGGAACGGTGGGTGAACCTGCCAGGCTTGCCAGAACCAGGGGACGGTCATGAGCATCATGAGCGCAAGGCCGGGCAGCAGGGCAAGGCGTTTCCACGGGCTCGTGTCGCGCGTGAACAGGGTGTAGATCACCAGCGTCGCCCCGGGCAGTGCGAGCGCCATCAGCCCCTTGCTCAGAAACCCCAGGGTTGCGGCCGCCCAGGCGCCCATCATCCAGGCCAAGGGGCGCTCCTGCTGCGCCATCAGAAAACAACCGATGGCCACAAACATCCAGACCGACACCCCCATGTCGAGAGTATTGATATGTCCCAGGGCGCTGTAATACACCATGCTGCCGAGAATCCAGGGAGCCCGTTGACCGGCTTCCATCCCGAACAGGCGACGTCCGAAGAAAGCCGCCGCAGCGAGACCGAGCAGGCCCAGCAAGCCCGTCCATAAGCGCGCGGCCAGGGGTGTTGGGCCGAGCATATCCACGGCGACGGCGGTGGCCCAATATTGCAGGGGAGGCTTCTCGTAATAAGGGATGCCGTTGAGATGGGGCGTGATCCAGTCGCCGCTTTGCGCCATTTCGCGGCCGATTTCGGCATAGCGACCTTCATCGGGACGGGTCAGGGCGCGGTCCCCCAGTCCCGGCAGCCACAGCAACAGGAGCAGGGCGGCCCAGAGCCAGCGCTGGCCGGCCTTGGCGTCATGGGCGCGCAGGATCAAGCGGGGCTCACGTTGTCCAGGTAACGCTGGGCATCCAGGGCGGCCATGCAACCGGTGGCTGCGCTGGTGATGGCCTGACGGTAAATGGAATCCTGCACATCGCCTGCGGCGAAAACACCGGGAACGCTGGTTTCCGTGCTGTTGCCGGTTCTGCCACCACGGGTGATCAGGTAACCGTTGTCCATCTCCAGTTGTCCGGCAAACAGCTCGGTGTTGGGGCGGTGGCCGATGGCGATGAATACGCCCCGTACGTCGAGCTCGCAAGGGTCGCCCGAAGCGACCGCGCGCAGGCGCGCGCCGGTCACGCCCGAGGCATCGCCCAGCACCTCGTCGAGCACATGGTTCCAGCGTACCGAGACCTTGCCTTGTTCGACCTTGTCCATCAGGTGGTCGATCATGATCGGTTCGGCGCGCAAACGGTCACGCCGATGGATGAGCGTGACATGGGACGCGATGTTGCTCAGGTACAGGGCTTCTTCCACGGCGGTGTTGCCGCCGCCGACCACGGCCACCGGTTCCCCGCGGTAAAAGAAACCGTCGCAGGTGGCGCAGCCCGATACGCCACGGCCCATGAAGGTCTGTTCCGACGCCAGCCCGAGGTACTGGGCCGATGCCCCGGTGGCGATGATCAGCGCATCGCAGCTGTAGAGGCCGTTGTCGCCGGTCAGCGTCAGGGGGCGTTGGCCCAGATCGGCTGTGTGGATATGATCAAACACGATCTCGGTGTGAAAGCGTTCGGCATGGGCCTGAAAACGTTGCATCAGTTCGGGGCCCTGAACACCCTGAACATCGGCGGGCCAGTTGTCCACGTCGGTGGTGGTCATCAGTTGCCCACCCTGGGCGATGCCCGTGATCAGCAGCGGGTTCAGGTTGGCGCGTGCCGCATAGATGGCGGCGGTATATCCGGCTGGGCCTGAGCCCAGGATGATGAGGCGTGAATGGCGCTTGGCGTTCATGGTGCGGTTCCCGATGCGAGCGAATGGGAGATTGTACCGTGCTTGAGCGCTCTTATCACGACCGTTGAGACCCGTTATAATCGCGCTCATGGCCGAATCCCCCCATACTGTTGTTC
>JAJYQG010000094.1 GCA_021794775.1 Pseudomonadota bacterium | reverse complement strand
TGCATGGCATGAGACGACAGCGCACACTGAAATCGGTGGTTCGTACCAGCGGGGTTGGGTTGCACACCGGCGAGAGGGTGGATCTGGTGTTATGCCCAGCCGCCCTGGATCAGGGCATTCGCTTTGTCCGCTCCGATCTTCCCGGACGACCATCGGTCCAGGCGCGCATGGATCGTGTGACCGATACCCGGTTGTCCACCCTGATCGAAGAAGGACCGGCCCGGGTCAGTACCATCGAGCATCTGATGTCGGCATTGGCTGGGTTGGGGGTAGACAACGCCACCATTGAAATTTCTGGCCCGGAAGTTCCCATTCTGGACGGCAGCTCGGCTCCCTTTGTATTTTTAATACAGACGGTCGGCATGGTTGAGCAGGAAGGGTTGCGCCGTTACCTGCGCATCCTTGAACCCATGGAAGTGCGCCAGGGCGATAAGGTCGCCCGTTTTGAACCCTACGATGGGTTTCGTTTGACCTACGAAGGCCATTTTGAGCATCCGGCGATTCAGGCGACAGGTTCTGCCGTGACGATCGACTTCTCCCGGACCTCGTATGTTCGAGAAGTATCCAGGGCACGCACCTTCGGATTTACCCGCGATGTCGAGTATCTGAGAAATCAAGGGTTGGCCTTGGGTGGGAGCATGGATAATGCCATCGTCATGGACGAATATCGCATCCTGAATGCCGAGGGATTGCGTTACGCCGATGAATTTCTGCGGCACAAGATTCTCGACGCCGTGGGCGATCTTTACCTGCTGGGGCATCCGCTCATCGGCGCTTTTACTGGAATCAAGTCTGGCCATGCCCTGAACAATGTGGCCGCCCGCGCACTCTGGGAACGCCGCGATGCGTGGGATTGGGTGACGCTGGCGCCCAATGAACCGGCGCCATCGGCCTTTATCGAGCCCTTGCCGAAGCCCCAGTCGGCATTCTAAACGCGCAGCAGCATGCTTTGCCATCCCCGGAGCATGGCCACCCCCTGAGCACCAACCTTCAAGGTGCAAGGGAGGTCTTCTGCCTGCATGCCTCCCAACGCATAAGTGGGCAAGCCTGCAACCTGGACACCTTGACAAAAAGATGTCCACCCCAAAGGTGGGCTGTCGGGATGGCTGGGGGTTTGTCTGACCGGACCCAATACGACAAAGTCCAGACCAAGTTCAGCGGCGCGCTGCAGATCGGCTTGGTTGTGACATGAAGCGGCCACCCAAGGGTAGTGAGGACGTTCGCTCAGGACGCTGAGTTGGGATGATGTCAGATGCAAACCTTGCAGTCCTGTCACGTGCTCTGCCTGGGTTTCTCCGTTCAGCATCACGGTGGCACCCCAGGGGCGGGCAAGATCCATCACATCGCTCAAGAATCGAGTGGCGATGGCCCGTGGCATGGTTTTTTCGCGCACCTGAATCAGTCGTAACCCTTGGACCAAGGCTTGGTGCAGGTCTTGCAGCGTCTTGGTCATGCCTCTTGCCGAAGCTTCGGTGATGGCGTAGACGGAAGGGAGCTGAAGCCATTTGATCAAGGGGGCATTGGCGGGTAGCAAAGGCGAGGGGCAGGGTTCACTCAGGGAATGCCAATGCAGCTTCTGTCCTTCACAGGGTTGAGGTAGGCCATCCCAGCTTGAAACCTTGAAGAAATCAAGGACGACATGCGCATGGAAGTAACGATGGCTGCGGCTTAACCAGGGAATTGCCTCGTTGCAAGTGATGCCCAACTCTTCCCAAAGTTCTCGCTTGAGGGCGGCGATGGGCGTTTCACCGGGTTCTATCTTGCCGCCGGGGAATTCCCAGTACCCGGCCATGGTTCTCCCCTCAGGTCGGCTGGCAAGCAGAATCCTGCCAGCAGGGTCGATCAGTATGCCGGCAACCACCCGTACGGGGTTGGGCATGCCGGGGTCAGCTCCGGTACTCGGCGTTGATACGTACGTAGTCATAGGACAAGTCGCAGGTCCATACTTCAGCAGAAGCGGAGCCCCGTCCCAGATCGACGCGAACCGTGATGTCGGGTCTTGCCATGACGGCAAGCCCTTCTTCTTCGTGGTATCCCGGCGCACGCCCACCCCCTTCAGAGACAAGAACATCGTCCAGATGGAGGCGGATGGTTTCGACATTCAGATCGCCGATTCCGGCGTTGCCAATGGCGGCAAGAATTCGTCCCAGATTGGGGTCACTGGCGAAGAATGCGGTTTTGACCAGAGGTGAATGACTGATGGCGTAGGCAACCTGCAGGCATTCGGCTTCTTCTCGTCCCCCTTCCACGCGTACCGTGATGAATTTGGTGGCCCCTTCCCCATCGCGGATGATGGCATGGGCAAGTTCCACGGATATGTCGCGTAACGCATTGAAAAAAATCTTATAACTCTCGTTTTGCGCGGTGATTTCAGGATGGTTGGCTTGACCTGTGGCGATCACCAGAAAGGAATCGTTGGTGGAGGTATCCCCATCGACGGTGATGCGGTTGAACGATAGGTTGGCCACTTCCCGGGTCATCTGTTGCAGCAAAGTTTCGGCGATACGGGCGTCGGTGGCGACGAATCCCAGCATGGTGGCCATGTTGGGACGAATCATGCCGGCTCCCTTGGAAATGCCTGTCAGGGTAACCGGGACGCCATCCAGCACGATCTGACGGGAAGCTGCTTTGGGGAACGTATCGGTGGTCATGATGGCGCGAGCGGCATCGCTCCATGGCGATTGGCCACATTGGGCCACCGCCGAGGGAATGGCTTGGAGCAGGGTATCCATCGGCAGTCGTTCGAGAATCACGCCCGTGGAAAAAGGTAATACCGCCGAGGCGGGGATGCCCAATGCCTGGGCGACATGGGTGCAGGTCGTCTGGGCGTCTTCCTTGCCGGCATTGCCTGTTCCTGCATTGGCGCATCCGGTGTTGATGACCAGAGCCCGCGGGTGTTGCAGAGCCAAATGTTCACGACAAACCTGAACCGGTGCCGCTGAAAAGCGGTTACGGGTAAACACGGCCCCCACCCGGGTTCCTTCGGCCAAGACCATGACCATCAGATCGAGTCGTCCAGGCTTGCGAATGCCGGCGGCTACCGCGCCCAAGCGAACGCCGGGGACATTCAGGAGATGGCTCAAATCCACATGTTTTGATTGCATCGTAGCTCCTTACAGCTTTCCGTGACAATGTTTGAACTTCTTTCCGGAGCCACAGGGGCAGGGGTCATTGCGGCCAACCCGTGGTTGGGATGAGAAAGCTGGTTCCTGGGTATTGGCGATTTCGCGGACCTCGGGTTCGGATGGGTCTGCATGCTGGTAGCTGAGATCGCTGGGTTCATCGTCATCAATGACCCGTTCGGTAGCTTCGGCAACTTCGTCAGACGTGGCGATTTCGACGCGACAGAGGGCGCGCGTGACCTCAAGGCGAATTTGGTCCAGCATCATGCCGAACAGCTCAAATGCTTCCCGTTTGTACTCCTGCTTGGGGTTCTTCTGGGCATAACCGCGCAGATGAATGCCTTGGCGCAGATGATCCAGGGCGGCCAGATGCTCGCGCCAGCGCGCATCGAGAATCTGCAGCATCACAGCGCGTTCATAGCCATGCCATAGGGCCACATCGATAGGGGCTGTCTTATGAGCGTACTGTTGATCGGCAAGGAGGGTGATGCGTTCAAGCAATTGTTCATCGTTCAGCGTGGGTTCATCGGTCAGCCACTGGCGTACGGGGCAATCCAGGGCAAAGTCGCGCAGGGCCTGCTGCAATCCATCCAGATCCCAGGTTTCTTCGGGAGATTCTGGAGGCAGGGCGCGCTGAAGTTCCTGTGTCAGGACTTCGTGGCGCATCGATGTGACGGTGTCGGCGATATGTTCGGCTTCCAGCAGGTCATTGCGTTGGCGGTAAATCACGCGTCGTTGATCGTTGGCAACGTCGTCGTATTCCAGCAACTGTTTGCGAACATCAAAGTTTCTGGCTTCTACCTTGCGTTGTGCATTTTCGATGGCGCGCGTGACCCAGGGATGCTCGATGGCCTCGCCTTCGGGCATCTTGAGGCGATCCATGATGGCGGCGACCCGGTCAGAAGCGAAAATTTTCAGCAGGGGATCTTCCAGCGACAGATAAAAGCGACTCGAACCAGGATCACCTTGCCGCCCGGAACGCCCGCGCAACTGATTGTCGATCCGTCGCGACTCGTGGCGCTCGGTGCCGATGATGTGCAATCCGCCCGCTGCCACGACCTGTTCGTGACGCTGCTTCCAGGCTTCCTCCAACGCATGGTGCTGCTGTTGGCGTTGTTCTTCCGGTAAATCTGGGTCTTGCGCCAGCAAGCGTTTGAATTCATCTTCCAAACTGCCGCCCAGGACAATGTCGGTGCCTCGTCCTGCCATGTTGGTGGCAATCGTGATGATGCCGGGGCGACCTGCTTGAGCGACGATTTCTGCTTCACGGGCATGGTGCTTGGCGTTCAGGACCTGATGCGGCAGTTTATCCTGTTGCAGCAAGCGAGAGACCAGTTCGGAAGCTTCGATGGAGGTGGTTCCGACGAGAACGGGTTGCCCACGTTGATGGCAGTCTCGTACATCCATCAAAATTGCCTGGAATTTCTCGCGGCTGCTGCGAAAAACCTGGTCCATCTTATCTTGGCGTTTGAGGGTCCGGTGTGGTGGGATGAGGACGGTTTCAAGGCCGTAAATATGTTGAAATTCGAAGGCTTCGGTATCGGCCGTACCGGTCATCCCCGAGAGCTTTTCATAGAGCCTGAAGTAGTTCTGGAAGGTGATCGAAGCCAATGTTTGGGATTCATTCTGAATCGATACCCCTTCCTTGGCTTCGATGGCCTGGTGAATGCCTTCGGACCAGCGTCGACCGGGCATCATGCGTCCCGTGAATTCATCCACGATGACGATATCATCGCCTTGCACCACATAGTGTTGATCCCTATGGTAAAGGGCATGAGCGCGCAATCCGGCGTAGACGTGGTGCATCAGCAAAATATGGGATGGATCGTAGAGGCTGGCGCCTTGTGGCAACAGGCCGGATTCGCTCAACAACGTTTCCGCACGTTCATGTCCCTGTTCGGAAAGGGTGACGGCATGAGCTTTGAGATCGACCCAGTAATCCCCTTCGCCCTCTTCGGAGCTTTGCGGTGCGAGGTGCGGGATCAGCAGGTTGATTTGGCGGTAGAGTTCTGTGGTGTCCTCGGCTTGCCCTGAAATGATGAGAGGGGTACGGGCTTCATCGATAAGAATGGAATCCACCTCGTCGACGATGGCAAAATGAAGGGCGCGTTGGACCCGTTCCGAGACATGGGAAACCATATTGTCGCGCAGATAGTCGAAACCGAATTCATTGTTGGTGCCGTAGGTGATGTCGGCGGCATACGCCGCAACTTTCTCCTCATGACTCATCTGGGCCAGATTGACGCCCACGGTCAGGCCCAGGAAACGGTGTATCCGCCCCATCCATTCGGCGTCGCGCCGGGCCAGATAATCGTTGACCGTGATGACATGTACGCCTTTGCCGGTCAGGGCGTTCAGGTAAGCCGGCAAGGTGGATACCAGCGTTTTCCCTTCCCCGGTGCGCATTTCGGCAATCTTTCCCGTGTGCAGGGCAATACCTCCCAGCACCTGAACATCAAAATGGCGCATGCCGAGCACCCGTTTCCCCGCCTCCCTGACGACGGCGAAGACCTCGGGCAACAGGCTGTCCAGCGTTTCTCCCTTGGCCAGGCGTTCGCGAAAGCGTTGGGTTGAGCCTTGGAGGGTTGGGTCATCCCACGCTTGTACGTTGGCCTCCAGGGACTGAACCTGAGCGACCAGCTTGCGGTATTGCTTGAGCAAGCGTTCGTTGCGACTGCCAAAAATCTTTTTGAGCACAGAGGTCAGCATGGAGTGTACGCCATTGAATCGTAAAAGACGCAATTCTAACAGAGTCGGGTTAGAATCCCCCACGTTCCCGTACGGGATTTTCGACCCTTGAGAAGGATTGGTTTGCCATGGCTTTTCGTGCTTTGCCCCGCTGCCTTGCCGAGCTCGAAGCTTTGGAAAACTATCGCAGTCGCTTGGCCCTGGTCGCGGCGTGCCAGGAAGCCATCATGGGGCTCATCCCTTCTGCGTGGCGTGCCGACGTCCGACTGGGTTGGCTGGAGGATGGCGTGGTTTGGCTGGAAGTTCCGCAGGGTGCCCTAGCGGCCAAATTGCGCCAAATGTCATCCCGTATTTTGGCGTCTTTGCCCATGGCGCCGGTACCGTGGCGCGAACTCAAGGTGCATGTTCGACCCGCGTTGACGCATCAAGGGACGGGGGCAAGTCCTTTGGCCCCATCGGTGTTACGGGATTTTGGCGCATTGGCCGAGCGCTTGCCAGATGGCCAGATC
>JAJYQG010000135.1 GCA_021794775.1 Pseudomonadota bacterium | reverse complement strand
TTGGCCCGGCGCTGGGTCAGCGTGGTCTGAATATCATGGAGTTCTGCAAGGCGTTCAATGCGCAGACTCAAGGCATGGAAGTTGGGTTGCCGGTTCCCGTGGTGATCACGGCCTATGCCGACAAGAGCTTCACCTTCGTCATGAAGACGCCCCCTGCTACCGTGTTGATCAAGAAGGCTTCTGGCGTCAGCAAGGGAAGCCCCAAACCTCACAGTGACAAAGTTGGCACGTTGACACGCGCCCAGGCTGAAGCCATCGCAACCGCCAAAATGCCGGATTTGACGGCGGCCGATATGGATGCTGCTGTGCGAACCATTGCGGGAAGCGCACGCAGCATGGGGATTACCGTCGAAGGAGTGAATTGATCATGGCACATAAGACAAAACGCAACGTCGGGTTGAGAGCCGAGATCGATCGCACCCGCAGCTATGCTGTGCAAGATGCTCTGAATCTGGTGAAAAAAACAGCAACCGCCAAGTTTGATGAATCCGTTGATGTCGCGGTCAATCTTGGTGTGGACGCCAAAAAGTCCGACCAGCAGGTTCGAGGTTCCGTGGTCCTGCCTAAAGGGACGGGGAAATCGATGCGTGTTGCGGTTTTTGCCCAAGGCGATAACGCTGAAAAGGCTCGCGCAGCCGGTGCGGATATTGTCGGATTTGAAGATCTGGCAGAAAAAATCAAGGGTGGATTCATGGATTTCGATGTGGTGATTGCCACACCGGATGCTATGCGCATCGTCGGACCTTTGGGTCAAGTACTGGGCCCCCGAGGTCTTATGCCCAACCCCAAAGTGGGGACGGTGGCCACGGATGTGACGCTGGCGGTAAACAACGCCAAAGCGGGACAGGTCCAGTACCGGACCGACAAAGCTGGTCTGGTGCATTGTTCCATTGGCCGCGCTTCTTTCCCTGTGGAAGCCCTACAGGAAAACCTCCAGGCCTTGCTCGGTGCGCTGAACCGTGCGCGTCCTGCGACGGCAAAAGGCATTTATCTGAAAAAGATTTCGGTTTCCAGCACCATGGGTGTGGGTGTCCGTGTGGACGGGTCCACCGTGGGGGCGTAGAAATCCAAGGACTTTGGGCGGGCCCGTTGATGGTTTTGTCGGGTCTGGACATCAAAGACCGTAGGCACCTTCGGGTTTAATGGTCCGGCTTGCCGGATGGCCTACGCAGATGGCGGTCCCTGATGGAAGGTCTTGCAGTATCGGTACATTCGCGTACCAAGCCCTGAAAGAAAGGTCGCCGTGGTTGGAAAGGAAGCTCTGTTTCCTTTCTGTAATCTAAGTGGAGGACGGACCTTGAGTCTCAATCTGGAAGAGAAAAAGGCAGTCGTAGCAGAGGTGACGGAACAAGTTTCCTCCGCACAGGCCATCGTTTTTGCGGAATACCGCGGAATGGAAGTGGCCGATATGACGGTGCTTAGGGCCAAGGCCAGGGCTGCGGGAGTGTACTTCCGGGTTCTGAAAAACACGTTGGTGCGACGAGCCATTGCCGAGTCGCCGTTTGCCGAAATGTCCGATCATATGGTCGGCCCTTTGGTGTACGGTATCTCGAGCGATCCGGTGGCTGCGGCCAAAGTGATCCACGAATTTGCCAAAGGCAATGACAAACTGGTGATCAAAGGTGGGGGGCTGCCGAATTCGGTCATGTCCGCCAAAGATGTTGCCAGTCTTGCCACCATGCCAAGCCGCGAGCAACTCATCGCCCAGTTGATGGGGACGATGCAGGCTCCGGTCAGCAAGTTCGTTCAGACCCTCAACGAAGTACCGACCAAGTTTGTCCGTGGGCTCGCTGCGGTACGCGATCAAAAAGAAGCAACTGTTTAATTTAAGGAGTTACAAATGGCACTCAGCAAAACTGAAATTCTGGACGCAATTGCCGGCATGACCGTGCTTGAATTGTCCGAACTCATCAAGGAAATGGAAGAGAAGTTTGGTGTTTCCGCAGCCGCAACGGCAGTCGCGGTCGCAGCACCTGCAGCCGGCGTTGCTGCTGCCCCTGTTGAAGAAAAGACCGAGTTCAGCGTGATCCTGACCGGTGCTGGCGACAACAAGGTCAATGTCATCAAGGTGGTACGTACCATTACCGGTCTGGGCCTGAAAGAAGCCAAGGATCTGGTGGATGGCGCGCCTAAGCCCGTCAAGGAAGGCATTCCAAAGGCTGATGCCGACGCAATCGCCAAACAATTGGCTGAAGCCGGCGCAACATTTGAAATTAAGTAAGGTTGTTGGTTGTTCCCCAACGGGGTTGGTGCATGCACCAACCCCGATCGGCCTATGTTAAGGTCGACTGCTTCCGCTATTACCCAGCGTAAGTCTTAGAGCCGGTTCCGGTCTTACTGTCGTGGAGATCACATGAGTTATTCGTTCACTGAGAAAAAACGCATTCGCAAGAGCTTCGCCAAGCGTCACAGCATTCTCGACGTGCCGTTTCTGTTGGCGACCCAACTGGATTCTTATGCCGAGTTTCTCCAGGAAGGCTCAACCCCTGCGACGCGCAAGAATCAGGGACTGGAATCTGCGTTTCGTTCGGTGTTTCCCATTCTCAGCCATTCTGGCAACGCTGTGCTGGAATATGTCAGCTATATTTTGGGAGACCCCGCCTTTGATGTGGTGGAGTGTCAGCAGCGCGGAATGACCTATGCGTCTCCACTGCGTGCCCGTGTACGTCTCAAAATCATGGATCGGGAAGCCTCCAAACCGACCGTCAAAGAAATCAAAGAACAAGAAGTTTACATGGGCGAAATCCCGCTTATGACGCGCAATGGATCCTTTGTCATTAATGGCACGGAACGGGTCATTGTGTCGCAGTTGCATCGCAGCCCTGGCGTGTTTTTTGAACATGACCGAGGTAAAACCCATTCTTCCGGAAAACTGTTGTTTTCTGCGCGGATCATTCCTTATCGGGGCTCGTGGCTCGATTTTGAGTTTGATCCCAAAGACCTGCTTTATTTCCGCATCGACCGCCGTCGCAAAATGCCAGTGACAACCCTGCTGCGTGCTATTGGTTACGATGCCGAACAAATTCTGTCGACCTTCTTCAGTTTTGACGATATTCATATCGAAGAAAAAAGCTTGTCCATGACCCTGGTCCCCGAGCGTCTGCGCGGTGATGTGGCCCGTTTCGACATCATGGCCAAGGGCAAAGTGATCGTACCTCGGGACAAACGTGTGACCGTCAAACATATCCGTGAACTCGAACAGGCAGGGTTGCAACGCATCGATGTCCCGGAAGACTTCGTGGTGGGGCGTGTATTGGCGCGCGATGTGATCGATACCGACAGTGGTGAGGTCATTGCACGTGCCAATGAGGAAATCACGGAAACGACCCTGGCGCGCCTCCGGGCAGCAGGTATCCGCGACATTCAAACGCTGTATACCAACGACCTGGATCATGGTCCCTACATCTCTCAGACATTGGCCGTTGATGATACGACCGACATGACGGCAGCGCGGGTGGCCATTTATCGCATGATGCGTCCGGGGGAGCCTCCTACCGAAGAGGCCGTCAAACAGCTGTTCCAAGCGCTATTTTTCAGCGAAGATCGATACGACCTATCCGCTGTTGGCCGCATGAAGTTCAATCGCCGTGTCGGTCGTACAGATCTGACCGGTGAAGGGGTGCTGTCGAACGATGACATCGTGGCTGTGATCAAGATTTTGGTGGATCTGCGCAATGGTCGCGGCGAAATCGATGACATTGACCATTTGGGTAACCGACGTGTCCGCTCTGTCGGTGAATTGGCCGAAAATCAGTTTCGCTCCGGGCTGGTTCGTGTTGAACGTGCTGTAAAGGAACGTTTGTCGCAGGCTGAGTCTGAGAATTTGATGCCCCATGACCTGATCAATGCCAAACCCATTTCTGCTGCCATCAAAGAGTTCTTTGGGTCGAGCCAATTGTCCCAGTTCATGGATCAAACCAATCCGTTGTCTGAGATCACCCATAAGCGACGTGTATCTGCTTTGGGCCCTGGAGGCCTGACGCGCGAGCGCGCCGGTTTTGAAGTACGGGACGTGCATCCCACCCATTATGGTCGGGTCTGCCCGATTGAAACCCCGGAAGGTCCCAACATTGGTCTGATCAACTCGCTGGCTCTCTACGCGCGAACCAATGAGTATGGTTTTCTGGAAACGCCTTATCGCCGCGTGGAGAATGGCCGCGTCACCGATGAGGTCGAAACGTTGTCAGCCATCGAAGAAGGTCGCTTTGTGATTGCGCAGGCCAATGCTTCACTCGATGCTCAGGGACGGTTCGTCGATGATTTGGTGTCGTGTCGCCATTTCAATGAATTTACCTTGGCTTCACCCGATCGTGTCACGCACATCGATATTGCCCCGGCACAGATCGTTTCGGTGGCAGCTTCCTTGATTCCGTTTCTCGAACACGATGATGCCAATCGCGCTTTGATGGGCTCCAACATGCAACGTCAGGCTGTTCCCTGTTTGCGTGCCGAAAAGCCGCTGGTGGGAACCGGTATCGAACGGACGGTAGCGGTGGACTCTGGAACCGCTGTTCAGGCCCGTCGTGGTGGGGTGGTCGATTACGTGGATGCGGCCCGTATCGTGGTGCGGGTCAACGATGATGAAACGCTTGTCGGTGAAGTTGGCGTAGACATCTACAATCTGATCAAGTATCGCCGCTCCAACCAGAATACCAACATCAATCAGCGGCCCATCGTCAAGGTGGGTGATTTGATTGCGCGCGATGACGTGATTGCCGATGGAGCATCCACCGATATGGGTGAGTTGGCTCTCGGACAGAATCTGCTCGTGGCTTTCATGCCCTGGAATGGCTACAACTTTGAAGATTCGATCCTGATATCTGAGCGCGTGGTGGCGGAAGATCGCTTTACGTCGATTCATATCGAAGAGCTCTCGGTAGTCGCTCGCGATACCAAGTTGGGACCCGAGGAAATTACTCGGGATATTTCCAACCTGTCGGAGCGCATGCTCAACCGTCTGGATGACTCTGGCATCGTTTACATTGGCGCCGAAGTAGAAGCGGGCGATGTGCTGGTTGGTAAAGTAACGCCCAAGGGCGAAACCCAGTTGACCCCGGAAGAGAAATTGCTTCGCGCCATTTTCGGCGAGAAAAGCTCCGACGTGAAAGATACCAGCCTGCGTGTGCCCTCCGGTATGGCAGGAACCGTCATTGGTGTTCAGGTCTTTACCCGCGAAGGTATCGACCGCGATGCTCGCGCTCAGCGCATCATCGATGATGAACTTGAGCAGTATAAGAAAGACCTCGGCGATCAGCTGCGTATCATGGAAAACGATACTTTCGGGCGTATCGAACGCTTGCTCGTTGGTAAAGTTGCCAAAGGCGGTCCCAAGAAACTTGCCAAAGGCACGGAAATCAGCCACGACTATCTCCACCAGTTGGGTCGCTGGGACTGGTTCGATATTCGTCTGTCTGACGAAGATCAGCAAGTGCAACTGGAGCAGTTGAAAGCCAGTCTTGAAGATAAGCGCAAAGAATTTGATCTTTTCTTCGAAGAAAAGAAGCGCAAACTGACACAGGGCGATGAATTGCCACCGGGTGTCCAGAAAATGGTTAAGGTGTATCTCGCCGTCAAGCGACGTCTGCAGCCTGGCGACAAGATGGCGGGACGTCACGGTAACAAGGGGGTGGTTTCCAAAATTGTTCCCGTGGAGGATATGCCTTTTACGGCCGATGGGGTTCCCGTCGATATCGTCTTGAATCCGCTCGGGGTGCCGTCACGGATGAACGTTGGCCAGATCCTGGAAACCCATCTGGGTTGGGCTGCCAAAGGGTTGGGACATGCCATTGGGCGTCTCGTCGATCAGCAAGCTGAGGCGCTCAAGGTCAGAGGCTTCCTGGAACAGGTCTACAACCAGACAGGCAAGAGCGAATCGCTGGACGTATTGACTGACGAGGAAATCGTTACCCTTGCGCGCCATTTGCGTGGGGGCGTCCCCTTTGCCACACCGGTTTTTGATGGGGCGACCGAGGACGAAATCAAAGATATGCTGGAACTCGCCGGTTTGCCGCGCAATGGCCAGATGCAGGTGTTTGATGGTCGTACGGGTGAATCCTTTGACCGTCCTGTGACGTTGGGCTACATGCATATATTGAAGCTGCATCATTTGGTCGATGACAAGATGCATGCGCGCTCCACAGGACCCTACAGTTTGGTGACCCAACAGCCCTTGGGTGGTAAGGCTCAGTTCGGGGGGCAGCGTTTCGGGGAAATGGAAGTTTGGGCGCTGGAGGCTTATGGCGCATCCTATACCCTGCAGGAAATGTTGACGGTCAAGTCTGACGATGTGACGGGACGTACCAAGGTCTACGAAAACATCGTCAAGGGCGAACATACCATCGATGCCGGGATGCCGGAATCCTTCAATGTGCTGGTGAAGGAAATACGTT
>JAJYQG010000048.1:3019-6490 GCA_021794775.1 Pseudomonadota bacterium | reverse complement strand
GACCGCACGTGCTGGCCCAGATGCGCGCCGCGGCGGTTGAGCATGGGGTACACTTTCTCGAGAACGATCAGGCGATCATTGGGGGCGTCCGGTTTCTTGGCGCAACGATGTGGACGGACTTCGATCTGTTTGGATTCGAGCACCGATACCATTGCATGCGCGCAGGCGTTTCCGGGATCAACGATTTCCGGGCGATCAAGGAATTGAAGGCAAACGATAATGAGGCTACGAGGCGTTTTGAGCCGACCGATGCGCTGGAGTTGCACAAAAAGTCACTGGATTGGTTGAAGGGTCAACTCAAGGTTCCGTTTGAAGGAAGGACGGTTGTGGTGACGCACCATTCCCCGTCGTTTCTCTCGGTGCCGGATCGATTCAAGGAAAGCGATCTTTCGGCTTGTTTCGCGTCGAGATTGGATCACCTGATGGGAGACGTGATCAACCTGTGGATTCACGGGCATACTCATGATACTGTGGATTACGAAGTGTTCTCTACGCGCGTCGTAGCCAACCCCAGGGGGTATGTTTATTGGAGCAGCCAGGAAAACCTTGAGTTTAACGAAGAGTTTTGTGTGGAGGTCTGATGTCTGACCATCGGGAAGACGAATATCGCCAGGTTGATTCTCTGATCACGGAATATGCGGATACATGGACGGCGCTGTTCCGGTATGACGATGGCGTTATGCCTGCGCCGGATGGTACGTCGCCTTCGGTATGCGCCCTAGAGTACCGGGACGCCCTGAACGACATTCGGCGATTGAAGGATGTGTTGATGCAAAAAGGCGAGGCGACCGACCTTTTTGGGCGAGAACGCGGAGATGCTTTCAATGGGTTGTTGGGCAGCATTGAGCAAACCATGTTCGGAGAACCGCTTTATGGAAGCAGGGAAGAAAAAGCCGCCAACCTTCTCTATTTCATCATCAAGGATCGTCCGTTTTCAGGCGGGAACAAGCGGATCGGTTCTTTCGTGTTTTTGCGCTACATGGACATGCAGGGAATGGATACGCGGATGACGCCAGACACCATGATCGCGCTTGCTCTTTTGGTGGCCAAGAGCGATCCTGCTGACAAGGATCTGATGATTCGCTTGACCGTGGGCGGCCTTGTCAGTCGCGGCCCTGCACTATCCGAAGGCTTGTCCGCGACTGATCGCCGGCGTAGGCCGTCCGTGGGTTGAGCGCTCAAGTTTTTAGTGATTGCAAGAAAAACAAAGAGTTAGCCTAAGAGTCTTCCCCGTACGCGCGGGGGTTAAAGCGGGACGCCTCTCCCGACGGCTGGGGCAGGAGAGGTCTTTCCCGTACGTACGGGGGTTGAAGCAGGCAAACCAGTTCAGCGTTTTGGACGATGCGTGCTGATCGACCTGTCCGACTCGGTCAACTGATCGACGGCCGAAGATGCGGCCTGACGATATTGTTTTGCAACCATCGCGTTTCCATCCGCAAGCGAGAAGTACGCCGGCGATCTGGCGAGCGATGCTACAAACGCCCGGTGTTCGTCATTGAAAAACGGTTTTGCCAGATCAACGTCAGAAGCCTCTGCGAGCAGAAGAATGCGGATGATGTCCCGAATATCCTTCTGCCCTTTGTTCGAGCCGGCGCGGTCTATGGCCGCATCCAGATTGAGGATCAACAGGTGACCCAACGACGCGACGTTGATCCCATCAAGGCTCTTTGACTCCACAAGAATCTCGTCGTACGGAATGGTCAGGGCGTTGTTTTTCTCCACATAGACGCCGAACCCAACCCCGCTCTTGATGAATTGTTGCTTGTTGAGGCGACGGTTTTGCGTCAACTCTTCCTGGTCGCGGAGGTCGGTCAAGTCGCTCAGCCCGATATACATATCCGCATCGTGAGAAGCTTCGGCCAGGCGCTCGAGTTTCTGCGAGGCGTGCAGGTACACCGCCACCCCGCCAATGAATACCGCGCCAGGAACGCTTTCCGAGATCTTCTTGACATTTTCGAGCAGAAGTCTAAAATCAGAGTCAATCATTATCGTGACAGTCCCGTAAATGAATAAGATCATTCTCCCGGTTTTCTTTCCGATCGTCAATATCGTTCGTGAATCCGATATTGCCGGCGGCGTGCGCACGTCAATAAGGTCGTTGTGCGAACAGGCAGGGATTCCTTGTCGCGTAACGGGCCAAGCGGCAGAAAGGCGAGTGGTGATCCGGGAGATAGAGCAAGACGATCTGATCATTTCCAGGGCAACTGGCGAATTTGGGTCCGTGTGCGTTTCGACAAACAATCCCGACCCGCTGTTTGTCTTGGGTGTTCTGGCCTATGGCGTCAACGACTATGCGGCAAGAGAGACGGTCTGCGGCAGAGGGCTGTTTGGCGTTCGGAAGGCTTTGGGGCGCCCAAGGACGGGGAGAGCACTACTCGATTCGGAGCGCAAAAGGAAGGCGAGAAGCCTGGGCAGAGTGTGAACGTCTGATGCGTGCCAGAGCGCGGCGCTTGGTACGTCGCGCTACAAAGAACCGCTCAGGTTTTTATGGGCGGTTGTAGATCGCCTGCGATGCCCATATTTTAGCTTGGTTCATAATTCAACCCCGCATTTTGCCCATTCACTCATGACGGAAAAATTTTCCTGGCTTACAAAAATCAGATCAAAATCTTTTTGGTCAGATAGCGAGAAATCGGACGAAGATATATCCGGCGAATCAGGGTGATCGACAACGCAAACAAGGTCAATATCAGAAGCGCTGTCGAACGTGCCAGTACAATAAGACCCGATGAGTAATGCCGAGCGTAATTTGCCGCATTTCTTCAGGCGATCAACATCATTGCGCAAGGAATCAATTACCTGACTTTGACGTCTCTTGCGAATGTCTGATACGGTATTGGTAGCCATTGCCATCCATTCACCAAAAAAGATCTTGACCAGCAGTTTGTATTAACAAATATGTTAGACATATTAGCCATTAGAAGCCATTTTGTCAATAGTTACCGCATCCCCGCGCGCGGTGTTCGGCGTGGCATTTCAAAATCAAGACCGTTTTCTGCAAACAACAAAGACACCAATTCCACTTTGTCGTCCGGGATGTCGATGTCGTCCAAATCAAGCCCGTACCCGCCTTGCTTGAATATTTCCATCAGCGCGTATTCTGGTGGGATTGATTTTAACCCGTAGGTCGTAAAGCTCGCAGAATCGGCGCTCAAAAACAAGTCTTTCATTGACTTGAACCAGTCCAGATCTCTTGTTTCGATCGAAAACCCGTTCAGTTTTTGAAGGCTTTTACGCTTCAAAACGGCAACCGTAACGCTCGATGGAATTTGAGTGATCCACCCTGCGTTGTGCAATACCGATTCGCCGACCAGTACGGCGGTTGGGTAAATAAATAGCAACGCATTGATCATGTGTTCGTTAGCGGCGTTTTCGTTTTTGAGTAGATTGAAATAGACGCCAGACCGACATCCGGCAGACTGAATCAGATTGCTTGACTTCATCCGGGACAAAGTGACTCTTGTTGTTTCC
>JAJYQG010000048.1:0-3009 GCA_021794775.1 Pseudomonadota bacterium | reverse complement strand
CATGAAAGTTTTGTCCGTAAAGCATTCAGGCATGTTCCGCAATCTTTCCAGGGCGCTCGTGTTCATGGTTTGATCCGCGTTTTGTTTTTTGGAGTGAGGTTGTCACGAACAGCCATTGATACCGCATCAATGGCTTCGTAAACATAGTCAACCATCTGGCGAACTCCCGCCGGATTAAGTCTTGCCCAAAGGCTGTCTGGTAGCCATTTTTTCAGATCTGGGTCCGCTTTTTTGATCACATCATCTTTCGATTGGTTCAAAAACAAGCGCAAGGCTTCGTCCGGCGGCAAATTCTGCAATGTCTCGTATGCACTGACATTGTGCAAGAATTGCGGCACCACTTTTTCAATATCAATTGCGGCGTTCGTTTGCGTTCCGATCCACCAAAGGTCGTAAATATCACGCCATTTCAGGCGCGGCCTAGTTGCGAAAGCCGTTAGTTTGTCGCAGTAGGCGGTTTCAAGCATTGCCACAGGGACGGGATTCGCAACATGAGAAATAAAGTCGCTAATTGACGCTGGCGTTTTGAATTCGGTGGGGTACTTTTCGAGATAACTTTGATCAACACGCCAGAATTCAGCCTTGACCATCACGTTTCCAATGTAACCAGGATGAGAAACAACAATCTGATATGCCGGCATCCGGTCTGGGTTTCTCGTTTTGTCTCTGATTTCAACAGCAAAACCAGGATCAATAGCCAAAAATCTTTCGCAAATTGCGCTTTTGATTTTTTCCGTAATCACATCAAGATTGTGAATGCTTTTGGCCAACAGGAAATCCAGATCTTCTGAAAACCTTGGGGATCGCCAAGACAGATGCAGCGATGTTCCGCCATGAAAGACGACTTGTTCGCACGTCAAGCCGGATTCTGACATAAGAGCATCAAGGTAGATGGCGTGCACCATTTGCGCCCATTTTGTCATTGTTTTTGCGTCTAACGGAATCCTTTTCACAGCCCACCCGATCTGAAAACGAAAGTCGTATCGTAACTTAGATTAACAATGCTGTCAACAAAAACGATGCTATAATAATTTATATTAACAAATATGTTAATATAAACGAACGCAGGTCAGGCCGCAACGAGTTCCTTGTTCTGCGCTCTGATCTGGCGCGCCTCGACGCATTGCGCGCAGATGAACCGTCGGTTGCGCCCGCCGTTATACTGGATGTACCCGCCGCCTTGCGGGGGTTGCTTGGAAAGGCATTGGGAACAAAAAAGGTTTGGTCCGGCATTCTTGATCAGGGTGAACAAAACAAACCTCCGTGGTTTTGAATATCCAGACTATTGTAGCGCGTTGTTACGGATAAAACAATACTTCGTAATCAAAGACGGCATATCAATGCGGTCCGATGCCGTCCGTCAGGTGTTCCGTTTCGGCATGGGCGGAACCTGACCGGGCTCGCCGGCCAGACCAAGGCGATAATGCCAGTAATTCCAGGAACGCGCGTTAAACTGACCGATTTCAGCATGCGTCAGCACATCGCGCAAATAGTCGTCACCCACCATATCGGCGACCAACAGAACGTCATCATAATCGCCGATATTCATGACCTGTGCTACCACGCGCTCAGGCATCTCCATCGCTTCGTCTGGCGTTTTCCACCAGACGTACTTGCCCGCCAAGCGTTTCAAAATCTCTTTGTCAAAGGTGACCATATTCCTATTGTCGCACAGGAGCAGATGCTTCAGAAGCCGGTCATAGCGTTGAAAGGCCGCTTTGCGTCCTTTTCGTCGAACAGGTCGCGCAGGATCAATTCGTTTCGGCGCGGAACCTTTTTCTCCGGGTAGAACCCCTCGACGATGTCGAGCACTTCGTCGGCAGTCGTTACACCGATTTCATCAACCAGGTGCCAGACATCCTTGAAATCGCTGGCCACCATGCTGCTTCGCATCGACATGACCTTCATCGCCAAAATGTACTGAGGGGACGCAGCGAACACATGGATGCCTGGATTATCCCACGGGAACTCGCCAACCAGCCGATACTCTGGATTGTCTGACGCAAAGATCTCAACTGCGTCATTGAACCACCCATCCACAAATCCACGCTCTGCGCCGACTTCTTTAGCGACCTCGGATAGAGCATCCATATTCCCGCTGATCGGCATGAAATCGATGTCGTTGGTAGAATCCCTGAAGTCAAAGGTTAGTGCGATGGCGCTTCCTCCAAAAACGGCGAATTCTGCAATCAGCCCGCGCGCCTCCATGCGCCGTCCAATTTCGTCAAGCACGGCAGACATTTCCTTGCGCCCCATTTTTTTACCGTCGCCAGACATCAGACCTCCTTTTTGTTACAGAGTATTCTGTACTGCAAAACCATGAGCGCAAAACAGAATCAAGCCCCTTGAGTTGACGCCTTTGTGGCCCTCAAAGAATCCAAAGACACTCGCCCGCAAAAAAGGTTGCGGCGGCGCATGCAGTAGGTTGTCGTGGTCAACAACATGCGATGAGCCCGAGCGCCACCCATAAAGAACGGGCGAGAGAGGAATCGGTTTGGCTTGTTTGCCCACGCTGGGCAGGGCAGTCCATTTCGGTCGGCGATGTACTCCGCCAGCCCTCCCAGGTGCGCGTCGAACACGCCGCCGAGTTCCGCAGGCTCATCCTCGATCATTGCGACGAGTGAGGCATTGTCCGGTTTGTCGCGCAAAGCGACGGCCAGGGCGTCGATAAACTCCTTCACGTTTGAAGCGTAATCCGAGCCTTCGGAAGTAAATTGTGCGACCTGCGCAAGTGTTGACGTTGCCATGGATTACCCCTTAGTCCGACTATTGTATCACAAAACCGGAAACTTGTCAAATTTGCGTTTTGCTACGTTACGGAATACCTTGACATTCATAAAGAAGATGCTTATAATTGCGCGTAATATCAATCGGATCGTGGACGGTCCGCCAAAGCCGGGAGGAACCCGTCAACTACCCCCACTACGGTTCGCGGTAAGTGAGGGCTTGTAAGGTCAAAAGCCGGAGCAAGCCTGGTTGACCAGCCTCAGTACCAAAAAAAAGATCGGT
>JAJYQG010000099.1 GCA_021794775.1 Pseudomonadota bacterium | reverse complement strand
ATTTTGCGGCAGGTATGAGCGGTGGTATTGCCTTTGTGTATGACGAAGCGGGTGATTTTCAACATCGTTGCAATCTGGCCATGGTCGCGCTGGAGCCTGTCCCGGCGGAAGAAATGCAAGCCGAACAGAAGGGAGTGCTGGATAGCCACGGCCGTGTCAGGATCAATCATATCGAAGCGTGCGACGAATATCTGTTGCGTATCCTGATCGAAAAACACGTGCGCCACACGGGCAGCACACGAGGGCAAGCCATCCTGGATGATTGGTCTGTAGCGCGTACACGCTTTGTGAAGGTTATGCCGCTCGAATACCGTCGGGCGCTGACAGAAATGGCCGCACAACAACTGGCACAGGTGGCTTGATATGGGAAAAATCACGGGATTCATGGAGATTGAGCGACAGGATCCAGGTGCAGCGGAACCTGGGGAGCGCATCAAGCATTATCGGGAGTTTACTCAGGATCTCTCCGCCGAGAGCGTCAGCCGCCAGGGTGCACGTTGTATGGATTGTGGGATTCCTTTCTGCCAGACGGGCTGTCCGGTCAACAATATCATTCCGGACTGGAATGACTTGGTTTATCGGGGACAATGGCGCGAAGGGCTGGATAAACTCCATTCCACCAATAATTTTCCAGAATTTACGGGCCGGATTTGCCCTGCTCCCTGTGAATCCGCCTGTGTGCTTAACATCAATACTGCGCCCGTGACCATCAAGAATATCGAACATACGTTGGTGGATCGTGGTTGGGCTGAAGGATGGATCAAGCCTCAATTGCCCCAGCGCCAGACAGGTAAGCGGGTGGCGGTGGTGGGGTCAGGGCCTGCGGGACTCGCGGCAGCACAGCAATTGGCCCGCAGTGGGCATGGGGTGGTTTTATTCGAAAAGAATGACCGTCCTGGGGGGCTGCTGCGTTACGGCATCCCTGATTTCAAGCTTGAGAAACATCACATTGACCGAAGAGTAGAACAAATGCGTGCCGAAGGGGTGGAGTTTCGTCTCGGTGTGCATGTGGGCGTGGATATTTCAGCACAGCAGATTAAGGATGAATTTGACGCGGTATTGCTCACCGGAGGATCGGAATATCCGCGCGATCTGGCTATTCCAGGCCGGGAGCTCAAGGGCGTCCATTTTGCCATGGAGTTTCTCCCTCAACAGAACCGGCGCAATGCGGGTGACGTGGTGCAACAAGAGATTCTTGCCACGGGCAAACATGTGGTGGTGATCGGAGGGGGCGATACTGGCTCGGATTGTGTTGGGACATCGTTGCGTCAGGGCGCATTATCGGTGACCCAGCTGGAGGTGATGCCGCGACCTCCCGAACAGGAAGATAAACCTTTGGTATGGCCCAATTATCCACTCAAGTTCCGCACATCCTCGTCGCAAGAAGAGGGATGTCGGAGAGACTGGAGTGTGGCTACCCAGGCCTTTCTTGGGCAAGGGCAGGTTGAAACGATCAAGGCAGTTCGACTGGAGTGGAAGGCTGATGATCAAGGGCGAATGAAGCCAAACGAGATGGCGGGGAGTGCTTTTGATATTCGTGCCGATCTGGTTTTGTTGGCCATGGGCTATTTGCACCCGGTGCATACAGGCCTGCTAGAGCAGCTTGGGGTGGCGAAGGATGCGCGTGGCAATGTGCAAGCTACGGTCGAGCATTATCAAACGTCCCTGGCAGGCGTATTTGCGGCGGGGGACATGCGCCGCGGTCAGTCGCTTGTGGTCTGGGCCATTCGAGAAGGCCGCCAGGCAGCAAGGGCTGTGGATGAGTTTTTGATGGGATATTCAGATTTGCCACGCTGAGTGCCCCAGTGACAGAACGCTTCTGTTCGTCAAGATAACCCCATGAGAAGAGGAGCTTATGTTGAAAAATGATACTTTTTTGCGAGCGTTGTTGCGTGAGCCGGTCGCCTACACACCGCTCTGGATCATGAGGCAGGCTGGACGCTATCTGCCGGAATACAATGCCACCCGCGCCAGGGCAGGGAGTTTCCTTCAGTTGTGTCAATCGCCTGACCTTGCCACAGAAGTGACCCTGCAACCCTTGGCCCGATTTCCGTTGGATGCCGCCATTCTTTTCTCCGATATTTTGACGATCCCGGACGCCATGGGGCTTGGTCTTTACTTTGCCGAAGGAGAAGGCCCAAAGTTCGAGCGACCGATACGGGATGAGTGGGAAGTTCGCAATCTGACGGTGCCAGAACCGGATGTGGGATTGCGCTACGTACTGGATGCGGTTGGCCAGATCAGGCGTTCTTTGGCAGGCTCAGTTCCTCTTATCGGTTTCTCGGGGAGTCCTTTCACCTTGGCTTGTTACATGGTTGAAGGCGGGGGCTCGGATGACTTTCGTCACATCAAGGGCATGCTGTACCGACGCCCTGATCTTTTGCACCGCATTCTCGAGGTGACCACAGAAGCTGTGATACGTTACCTTAACGCCCAGATTGAGTCGGGAGCGCAGGCCGTGATGGTGTTCGACACCTGGGGCGGGACATTGACCCCAGCTGCCTACCGTGAGTTTTCCCTGCATTATCTCTCGATGATTGCGGATGGCTTGATCAAGCATGCGGAGGGACGTCGAGTCCCCAATGTGGTGTTTACCAAAGGGGGGGGGCTGTGGTTGGAAAGCATTGCCGACTCCGGATACGATGCGGTCGGGCTTGACTGGACGATGGACATCGCTGAAGCCCGTCGGCGCGTGGGCGATCGTGTGGCTTTGCAGGGGAATATGGATCCCATGGCCTTGTTTGGGTCACCCGACAGCATCCGTGCGGAGGTGCAGCGTATTTTAGCTGGATTTGGCATGGGCTCCGGTCATGTGTTCAATCTGGGTCACGGCATCACGCGTTTTACCGATCCGGAACAGGTTGCGGTTCTTGTGGATGCCGTGCATCAGTTGAGCCGACCGTTTCACGCTGAGGTGGTTTGACCAACGCCAGGAAAGCTGTGAGGATTTCTCGTGTTATGCACAGAATGGTTGGCCGGGAAATATCCCTTACAAATCATGAGCGTTGCTGCGATTTTGTGATGTAACACGATGATTTCCAATCATAAATTGCGTTGGTTTTGTTTTTCTTACTGTAAATAAAACTCTGTGCATTGCCTTGACAAAGAGCCAAAATGGAACTTATGAACAGAGTTATCCACAGTCCAGCAGGGCGCGGCAAGGTAATCCCTTGATCTTCCAACCAAGATGATTGTCGAAGTCATTTTGGACCTCCCTATGAATCGTCGTTTCGACTACATCGGGGTAGACGTCACGCCAGCCGATTGTGGGCGCTGTGTTCGGGTTCCCTGGGGAAAGGGAGAAAAGATCGGGGTGATCCGCGCGCTCAAAGCGGTGAGCGAATACCCGGTTGAGAAGTTGAAACCCATATTGGAAATCTGGCGCCATGTGCCACCGCTGATCGTTCAGGACTGGAAACTCATCGAGTTCGCGAGCCGCTATTACCAATATCCATTGGGTCAAACGGCATTATCGGTTTTTCCGCCAGCTTTGCGTCGGACCAAGGGATGGCATCCGAAACGGGTCTGGAAATGGAATCGGCATAAGGAAGAAAAAGTTTCTTCACCCTGTTTGAATGCAGAGCAGCAGGGCATTGTTGACGCGATCTTGGCCAAGACTGGGTTTGCCGTCCATTTGGTCTATGGCATCACAGGGAGCGGCAAAACCGAGGTTTACCTCAGCGCCATGGAAGCGGTACTGGCACGAGGAAAGCAGGTGCTGCTGTTGGTTCCAGAGATCAATTTGACACCACAGCTGGAAGCTCGAATTGCGCGCCGTTGGCCTGAACTGCCATGGGTTAGTCTCAACAGCTCGGTGAGCGAGACTGAGCGTGCGCAGCGTTGGCTGGCGGCGCAGCGGGGGGAGGCACGTTTGGTGCTGGGCACGCGATTGTCGGTGCTGACGCCATTGCCGGAGCTGGGCATGATTGTGGTGGATGAAGAGCATGATACCTCCTTCAAGCAACAGGAGGGATTACGTTACTCAGCGCGAGATCTGGCGATCGTCAGGGCACATCAGGGTGATCTGCCCATTGTGCTCGGTTCGGCTACGCCATCCCTGGAAAGCTGGATGAATGCTCAAACGGGGCGCTACCATCTCCATGTGCTGAGGCACCGTGCGTTGGATCGGGCCCGTTTGCCGCAACTCCATCTGGCACCGACGAAGCAGTCCGAGCCGCTCTGGCTTAAGCCGCTGGCAGCCACCTTGGCCCGGGGCGAGCAGGCTCTGGTGTTCATCAATCGTCGAGGTTATGCCCCGGTGCTGATTTGCACAGGATGCGGCTGGCAAGCATTCTGTCGGCATTGCAGCGTGAGAATGGTGGTGCACCGTCATGAGCGGAGTTTGCGTTGCCATCATTGCGGAGTCCGTGAAAGTGTTCCCGAGTCCTGCCCTTCTTGTGGCAATGTCTACCTGGAAACCAGAGGCGATGGAACCCAGAAACTCGAGGGGCAGTTGCGCGAGTGGCTACCTGAAGCCCGGATTCAGCGCCTTGATGCCGACACATTATCGCGTCAAGGTGCCTGGCGCACCGCTTTCGAAAAAATTGTACAGCGCAAAGTGAATTTGCTGGTCGGAACACAGTTGGTGGTCAAGGGCCACGACTTTCCTCAGTTGTCTCTGGTGGTGGTGTTGAATGCCGATCAGGCATTATTCAGCAGCGATTTTCGGGCGACGGAACGCATGATGGCGCAACTGACCCAGGTGGCCGGACGGGCGGGCCGGGCCGATATCCCGGGTCATGTCTGGATTGAGACGGATTATCCCGAACACCCACTGTATCAGGCCTTGCGGGCCCATGAGATCGAGGAATTCTGGCAACAAGAGTTGACTCTGCGCCAGAAAACCGGATGGCCACCTTACAGTTACCTGGCGTTGCTGCGCTGCGAATCTTCCGTACAGTCGGCTGCAGACGAGTTCATGACCAAGGCTATGGGGCTGGCGCAGGACCTTGCACAGCCAGGATTGGTGATCTACGATCCTGTTCCAGCTTTGTTGCAACGCAAGGCTGGGCAGCATCGTCGCCAAATGCTGGTGCAGAGCGGTGAAAGGGGGCGCCTTCAAGCCTTTCTGCAAGCTTGGCGCGAATCTCTGGGCAGCGTCAAGTTAGGGCGCCATACACGCTGGAATCTGGACGTCGATCCCTTGGAATGCTGATCTACGTGTCAGCCGTCTGCCCAGTTGACCCATCCCATGGCTTGGGTAAGTAGAATCATGATTCCAAAAGCAATGCGGTAATAGGCAAAACCGGTAAAGTCATGCTGGCTGACATAGCGCAACAGAGCGCGTACCGTGATGAAGGCGAAGACGAAAGAGGCCAAACTGCCGACCAGCAATAAAGGGATGTCACTGGCGTGGAACAGATGACGATACTTGAAGATCTCATATACGGTGGCGGCACTGAGGGTGGGGATGGCCAGAAAAAATGAGAATTCGGTCGCGACCGTGCGGGACAAGCCGAGGAAAAGTCCTCCCATGATGGTGGCCCCGGAACGGGAAGTGCCGGGAATCAGGGCAAAAGACTGGCAGAGCCCAATTTTCAGGGCGGTCAAGCCATCGATGTCGTCCACTTGGTGAATATGGGGCTGAGCGGGACGGCGTTCAACCCAAAATATGACGAATGCTCCAAGGATAAATGCCAGGGCAACGGGAAGTGGAGCAAAGAGGTGGGCCTTGATCGCCTTGGCAAAGAGCAGCCCGAGCACGGCGGCAGGCAGGAAAGCCAACATCAGATTGATGGTAAATCGTCTCGCGGTGCGGTTGCCGTTCGACAGGCCGCTGACGACGGAGAGAATGCGCACGCGATACTCCCAGCAAACCGCAAGAATGGCGGCGAACTGAATGACGATCTCAAAGACTTTCCCTTTTTCGTCATTGAAATGAAGGAGGCTGCCAGCCAGGATCAGGTGCCCCGTGCTGGAAACCGGCAGGAATTCCGTCAGACCTTCGACAAGGCCAAGGATGGTGGCCTTTAGCAGCAACAACATGTCCATGCTGGTCACACCTTGCGGTAGAGTTCTGTGCCCTGGGCACGAAATTCCTGAGCCTTGTCGGCCATGCCGTGTTCCAAGGCCTCTTCCGTCCCCATGCCGCTTTGTGCTGCATAATCGCGCACGTCTTGGGTGATTTTCATGGAGCAGAAATGGGGTCCACACATCGAACAGAAGTGGGCCAATTTGGCGCCTTCCTGAGGTAGGGTTTCATCGTGAAATTCGCGCGCCTTGTCCGGGTCAAAGCCCAGGTTGAATTGGTCTTCCCAGCGAAATTCAAAACGCGCTTTGGAGAGAGCGTTATCGCGCAACTGGGCACCAGGGTGTCCCTTCGCCAGGTCGGCAGCATGGGCCGCGATCTTATAAGCCATGATGCCATCTTTGACATCGTTTTTATCGGGTAGGCCAAGATGTTCCTTGGGGGTAACGTAACAGAGCATGGCGGTTCCCTGCCACCCGATCATGGCAGCGCCAATGGCTGACGTGATATGGTCGTAGCCGGGAGCGATGTCTA
>JAJYQG010000056.1 GCA_021794775.1 Pseudomonadota bacterium | reverse complement strand
GGATAACGCGGTCGGCCCGGCGAAGGTGCTGGATAAGGCGGTTTCCCAGGCAATCCATATCATCAATACCACGGCCAACAGCGGATGGCAGTTGGAGCAGAATCAACTCACCAATATGTCCACTGCTGATCTGGCAGCCTACGGCGCCAAGACCGGCGTAGTGATTGAGCGCAAGCCGGGGACGCAACCGCTGCAAAAGATCACCTCCAACGCCATGCCGCAGGGTATCTCGGAGATTATCGGGATCGCCAACAAAACCATCCAAGACGTTACCGTGCCAGACGCCATGCGCGGGATCGTGGGTGGGCAGGAGTCTGGTATCGCAATCCAGAGTCGGCAGCACGCCTCGCAGCAGATTTTGGCAGTACCCCTCGACAACCTTGCCCGGACTCGGCACATGCTGGCCGAGTGGATCGACTACGCAATCAGCAAGTATTACACCACCACGCGGGTATTCAGAATTACCCGGCAGAACCCGAGCGGCCAGAATCAGGAACAGCAGATTATCGTGAATCAGTACGATTCGGCCACCGGTACCTATCTCAACGACATGACCGCTGGCGAGTATGACGTGGTGATTTCCGACCAGCCGATGCAGGTCACGTTCGAAAACACGCAATTCCAGCAGGTCATGGAGATGCGCGACAAGGGTATCAGGATTCCTGATCCAGTTGTGCTGCGGTACAGCAATCTCACGGACAAACAAGAGATTATCGCGGCGATGGAGAAGCAGGGCGCACCGCCGGCTGATCCGTTGGTTGAGGCGAAGACCAATCTCATCAACGCCCAGGCCGAGTTTGCCAAGGCAGAGGCGGTCAGTAAAAACGTGGAAGGGCTCTACTCGGCAACGCAGACGGCGAACCAGATTGCCATGCTGCCGACCCTGGCGCCCATGGCAGACCAGATGCTCAAGAGTGCTGGGTTTGTTGACCACGACTCGCCGCCGATCATTGAAGAGGGAAACGGCGTGCCGGGCAACCTGCCGCAGAACACACACCCACTGATGCCCGCGAACCCTGATGTGGGCGTCAACGCGGGAATCGAAAAAATGGACACCACAGGAGCATGACCATGGCAAAGGTAGCGGTAATTGGTCCCGCAAAGGACTGGCAGACGGAGAGCGATGTGCGGACGCTGTGCGAGGCCGAGGCGATCAAGAAAGACCCCAAGCGGCTGAAAGCGGCGCAGGATTTCGCCAAACAGAAACTGGCCGAGATGGGCAAGATTCTCTCGGAGTAGTAGCGGCCGCTGTGGCCGTACCCGCTACCTGGGGCGATAAACCAGGGCGCAACCACCGGCGCATATCGGTGATCCCGCCCAAGGAGGCGTAAAACGCATGGATTTGGAATTTACGGAAGACGAGAAGAATGAGTTGTCTGGTGGATTTGGGGTGCAGGAACCAGTTAAAGAACCCGCTGAGGAACCCGTCGAGAACCCCAAGGAAGAAACGGAAGAACCAGCAGAGGCTGCGCCGGAAAAAGCGGAAGAGACGTTGGACGCCGAACAGCTTGAGGACGTACTGAGGAAGACCGGCGGGATCACCATTCCCAAGGCGCGATTCGACGAGGTGAACGGCAAGTATCGGGCCGCTGAGGCGGAACTGGCAGAACTCCGGGCGCAACTCGAAGCAGTGACCAAGCCCAAGGAAGAGCCGCCGGTAGAGATTGTTGACCTGGAGAAGCAGTACATGGCAGCGGTCCTCGACGGCGACGAAGACAAGGCGCTCGAAATCCGCAGCCAGATCAATGGGGAACTGCTCAAGAAGGCAGAAGAGGTCGCCGAACGCAAGGTACTGACCGAAGAGGCGAAGCGGCTGGAGCGACTGGAAAGCGCGAAGTTTGGCGATACGGTTGCTGCGCTGGTTAAGGAGTTTCCGGTACTCGACACCGAGACTGGCGACCAGGAGGTTATTGCCGAGGTCGTGGAGTGGCGGGACTTCTACATCTCCAGGGGAGATTCGCCGTCGGTTGCACTGGATAAGGCGGCCCGGAAAATTGCCCCGGCCTACATGACTCCGCCGGCCAAAGAAGACGAGTCGTGGAAACGCAAGCAGGCACAGATGCAGCGGAACGCGGACACGATGCGCCGCCAGCCGCCGGCAAATGATGGCGGGGTTGGGAATCGCACCCAGCCGGCAGCGGGGATGCCCGAATCCCAAGAGGATTGGGAAAAGCTCCCCGAGAAGGAGCGCGAAAAACTCCTGGCGTAGCAGTAGCGCGGCTTCTGGCGCGTAATCCAGATGACTCCGCCGTGCTGGGGCGTAAAGCCAGCCGACCCGTGGGCGTAACCCATGATGCAGCCAGGGCGAGAGGCGACAATCGAGCCCGGTTAATTGGCACCGTAAGCCAGTTGCTAACGCAGTTTTGTTATCAACCACTACGGAGACAAGCATCATGGGTTACACACCGTTGGGAGCACAGCTCCCCGAGCAGCAGAAGGCATGGAGTAAAGACGCGATCCGCGTGTTCCGCGAGAATTTCTTCTTTGCGAAGTTTATGGGCACCGGGGAGAACAACATCGTTCAGACGATCAAAGAGTTGAAGCGCACCGCCAGCGGCGACCGCGCAATGATCGGTCTGGTACAGAACATGCGTGGTAGCGGTATCGTTGGTGACAACGACATCGACGGCCGGCGCGAAACCCTGGAGTCGTCCTGGCTGGAGGTTCATACCGACCAGTTGCGTAACGGCGTATCGAGCAAGGGTCGCGTTGACGATCAGCGCAGCGTGTTCGATTTCCGCACCCAGGCCCGCGACCAGTTGGCCTACTGGCGTGCGAAGATTCAGGAAGAGCTGATGATCCTGACCGCATCCGGTATTTCCTACCAGTACAACACCGACGGCTCTCTGCGGACCATCGGCGCACAGGATGACCCGCGTGGCCTGGCTTTCGCCGCCGACGTGGTAGCGCCCTCGTCCGGGCGGCATTTCAACTTCACCAGCGGTGCATTTGTTGCGGGTGACACTACCGCCATCTCTTCTTCTTCCGTGCCGACCTACGGCATGATCGTGGATGCGATGGCTCAGGCGCGGACCGTTGGGATCAAGCCGCTCAACATCGGCGGTAAGGACCATTATGTATATCTCTGCCACCCCAAGACCTTCGCGCGGCTCAAGAAGGACAGCGATTTCCGCACCGCGGTTATCACCGGTGGCGACCGTGGCATGACGAAGAACCCGATTTTCGATGGGTCCACCATCACCATGGACGGCCTGATTATCCACACCAACAACCGGGTATTCAACACCGCTGGCGCCGCTTCCGGTTCCAAGTGGGGCGCGACCGGCACCGTGGATGGCACCCGCTCCCTGCTGATGGGTTGCCAGGCACTCGCTCATGCTGACCTGTGGAACGCCGCGCAGTGGTACGAGGGTAAGGAGGACGACGACGCCAAGAATGTCATCTCCATCGCCATGTACTTCGGTATGCGTAAGCCGCAGTTCACGAGCCGTGCCGATGGCGATACCGTGCAGGACTTCGGCCTCATGGCGATCAACCTCGCACTGTAATCAAGTGGCCCCTCGCAAGGGGGGCCATAACTTCAAGAAGGAGCTTTTGCTATGGCTATCACGAAGGATTTTAACCGGCAAGATTTGACCGTTGCCACCGTTGACATCAAGCTCGCCGACCTGACGAGCGGTGTTGCCTCGAACGTGGCGATGGACCTGCCGCCGAACTCCGTTGTGGATTCCGGTACGCTGGTTGTCACCGAGGCGTTCAACTCCACCCTCTCGGATGTTATCGACGTGGGCGACGCTACCACCGGCAACCGCTATCTGGCTGGCGGCAACATTCAAGCCACTGGGTTGGTTGCCCTGGTCCCGACCGGGTTTATCGGTACGGGCGAGGGTCTGGTTGTGAAATGGACCAGCGGCGGCGGCACCCCGACCACCGGCAAGCTGCGGTTGGTGGTGAAGTATTACATCCTCGGCCGTTCCGAAGAGACGCTGGGCTAAATAACCGGCCCGTGTAACAGCGGGCCGTTCATTTCTGGAGAGAGCGTATGAATCTGAAAGCACCACACGGAAAGGCGGTTCAGGTCCACCTGGAATCCGGCCACTGCCTGGTTGTCCCGCCAGAAGGCCGGGACGTTCCGCAGATGTTCGTTGCCGAGGCGATGCGGCACGGCTGTCTGCCGGTAGAACTGTCTGCCGCAGATGTAGCCAGCAACCGGCAGGAAAACCAGGAAAAGAGCAAGACGGAACTGATCGAGAACGCCGTTAAGGCCATGCTCGAAGAGGGCTGCCCGTTGACCAACGCTGGACTTCCCAATCTGAAAGAGTTGAGCAAGCGGGTCGGGTTTACCGTTACCGCTGTTGAACTTGGCGAAGTTTGGGCCAAACTCGAAGCGGAAGCGAAGGAATGAATCAAAACGATTTGGTAGCGGCCTTCCGGCTCAAGGCCGACGACAACGCCGCCCCGTATCTGTGGAGTGACGACGAGATCATAATGTATCTCGGTGAGGCGGAGGCGGAGGCGGTGGACAGGTCGAGGATACTGACAGGAAGCGAGGCGATCAGTCTCGTTGCCGGCACAGCGGAATACGCGCTCGACCAAAAGACCTTGGAGGTGACGCGGGCGAAGATCGGCACGACGGTCGTAACCCGCATCGCCATCGAAGACCTTGATGCTTTCTGGCCAGGATGGGAATCGGCAGTGGGTACGCCAAAGCATTATTTCCTCGACGGGCAGAATATCAGGGTTGTGCCGATCCCAACGGATGTTGCAACGCTGAACCTGACCACCGAACGATTGCCGGTGGCAATGGCAATTACCGGCCCGGAGATTCACGCCAAGCATCACATGCGCCTGCTTGATTGGGCGTTGCATCTGGCATTTAGCAAGCGGGATGCAGACACCTACGATGAGAACAAGGCGCGTGGGTATGAGGCTGACTTTGAGCGATCTTTCGGGCCGAAGGTGCCGGCCGACGTGCAGAAAGAGCAGTTGAAGCATCGACCGACCATTGTTCGTGGTGATTTCTGATGCTCTACCCGCTGCTCACCGGATCAACGGGCCTGAATAACATCGTTGACCCGGTGCGCCTGAAATACGACGCGGACACCGGCGTTGCCGAGCTGGCCGAAGCCGTAAATGTGGATATTGACAACACGGGCAGGGTTTCCCGGCGTGCGGGACAGGAAACCGTTTCGATTGGCGCGTACCACTCCCTTTTCTGCGACAAGGCGGATTGCTTCGTCGTGGAGGATCGGGCGGCCGACGCAGCTATTTTCAAGGTGGCCACCGACTTCACGCTTTCCGGGGTGCGCTCCGGGTTGACCAAGGGGGCGCGGGTATCGTTTTGCCAAATCGGCGGGAAAACTTACTACGCCAACGGCTACCAGAACGGGGTGATTGAGGCGGGAATTTCATCGCCGTGGCCAAGCAGCACCTACGTTGGTCCTGATACCAGCCGCTCTTACTCCCCTGCTCCCGTTGGGACACATCTGGCGTTTTTCAGTGGGTGCATGTGGATCGCCAAGGACAACGTGGTGTGGGTGTCGGAACCGTGGGCGTTCGGCCTATTCGACATGGCCAGGCGGTTTTTCCAGTTCGGATCGAACGTCACCATGATAAAGCCTGTCGCCGGCGGGGTGTGGGTGTCGGATGAGGAAAAGACTGGATTTGTCGCGGCTGGCGAGAAGTTCGAGCAGGCGCAATTCGTGAAGAAACTGAATTTCCCGGCGCACGAGTGGTCAGAGAATATCGAACTGGTTGACTTAAGCCAGTCAGTGTTTCAGGTACAGGGCTTGAGCGCAGTTTGGTCCTGCGATGCCGGGCTGTGCATCGGTTCGCCAGACGGACAACTCATAGTTACTACGGAAAAGAAGCTGATCTATCCGAAGGGCGCACAGGGCGCGACTTTGGTTGACAAGAATAAGGCAATCAACACGGTTTACTGAGTGAGGTGAGAGCATGGCAGAGAGATTGAGTACGGGTTTCGTGGATGCGGTCAACACCGTTGGCAGCGTCAAGAGCATCATGGCAAACGGGGTAATCAGCATCTACTCTGGTGCCCAGCCCACCACGGCGGACGACGCGGAAAGCGGCACGTTGCTGATGAAACTTACCCTGAACAGCGGCGCGTTCACCCCTGGCGTGGCGACAAACGGCCTGAACATGGATGTGTCTGTGGCCGGCGTACTGGCAAAGGCGGTGGCGGAGGTGTGGAGTGGAGTCGGCTTGGCTGCCGCCGGAACCGGCACGACTGCCGGGTGGTTCCGCTGGTACGACAACAACATGGTTACGGGAGCCAGCACCACGGCCCGGCGCGTTGACGGGGCAATCGGCACCACCACCGCATACGAGATGCGGATGAGCAATACCACCATCGTGCAGGATGGGCCGAGTACCGTCAGCACCTTCACCTACACCACCCCGAAGGCATAATCAATGGCCTATGCCAACCTGATAGCTGTTTCGTGCAATAACCCCATCGAAACATTCATGCGGTTCCGCGACTTCATGTGCAAACGGAACGGCACCTACGACTATTCCACGACAGGGGTTGGCTGGACCTATCACGACTCGTCCTATGCCATTAACGAGAGTACGATTTCGGTCAACGATTACT